>JAENJC010000027.1 GCA_016844545.1 Deltaproteobacteria bacterium
TTTATGAAAACGGCGTATTTAAGCCTCTGGAAAGGGTTTCTTTTGAAGAACATGAAAAGGTTGAAATAAAGGTGCTTTCCGTGGACGACTGGCAGAAGCGGTTTGACCGCATCATAAAGAAGATCCACAAAAAGACCTCCCGCTTTTCTCCCGAAGAGATAGAGGCGGACATTGCCGCCGCCATTAAAGAGGGAAGGGAAGCCAAGCGTGGCCGTTAGAGCGGTCATTGACACCAATGTCTGGGTCTCTTCGATTCTCAATCCCACCGGACGTCCAGCCATGTTACGGAAGGCCTTTGAAGAAGGGGCCTTCCATGTCGTTATCTCCGAACCTTTGCTTGAAGAAATAACAGATGTCCTCAGCCGCCCAAAGATAAAGAGCAAACATGAGCTTACGGACGATGATATCGAGGAACTCCTGACGCTCCTTGACGAACACACGGAATACGCCCTGCTCTCCGGGGATGTAAGCATCTGCACGGACAAGGACGACGATTTCGTCATCGAAACGGCCATAAAAGGAAAGGCGGAATACCTTGTCACAGGCGACGGCGACATAAAACTCGATAAAGATGTCGTTGCGTTCCTGTCAAAATATGGTGTAACGGTCATTTCCATACCAAATTTCCTGAACCTCATTGAAAAAGCCTGATTCTACAATCCCTTTTCCAAAATCCCCCTCAATCTACCCGCAGGGCACTTGTGCTCCACGAGTATAAACCCTTTTCAAAAGAGCAAAGCTATTATTTCTGACTTCCTTGACTTTGTTTTTTCGCTACAGTTCTAAATCCAGATTAAACTCGCTCTATTAGTGTTTGACTCCATATCCCCTATTTGCTAAACTCAAACCAGTAAATACCGGATATGGAGGTTTTCATGCCTAAAGTTTCTGTTCAAATACCTGCCGAGGTCAGCAAGGTAATGGCCCAGCACCCAGAGGTAAACTGGAACAGGGTCATAAGCAATACCCTCTGGAACTATGCAAAAAAGATCAGGCTCCTTGATTCCATAACCTCCAAAAGCAGGCTCACCGATGAGGATGTTGAGGCCATAGGCCATGAAATAAAGGCCGATCTGCTAAAGAGATATCAAGCCGCCTGATGAATCTTGTAATTGACACCAACGTCCTTATCTCCGTATTACTCAAGGATTCCGTTACACGGGAGATACTCCTTTTCCCCTCTTTCGAGTTTTTCCTGCCCGAATATGCCCTTGAGGAGGTCGAAGCCCATAAAGGCCTGATTTCCAAAAGAAGCGGATTAGATGAAGAGGCGATTGATGTCATCTTGTCCCTCTTGTTGGAAAACATAACTATCATCCCTGCTTCGGAAATAAAACCAAACATAGCAAGAGCCGATAAGCTCATCGGGCACATTGACCCGTTTGATGTTCCTTTTGTCGCCCTTGCCCTTTCTGTTGAAAACGACGGCATTTGGTCCAATGACAAGCATTTCGAAAATCTCAAAGGGATTAAGGTCTGGAAAACCGCTGACCTTTTTACCTTCATAGGAAAAGAAAAATAACTAATCGGGTACGGGTTCAGATTTCACAAATACAACCGTTCAGTGAGCTAACAATTCAGGTACTACCGAACCCCCCAGTTAGTTACGTTACAAATAATCTCTCGCTTGTTATCTTGTTTATTGGTAGTTGAGCACATATTCACACTTTTTTCAAGGTTATTTAATAGTTCAGTTATCGTCTTAAATATCAATGGGTTACAGGATCACTAAGAGCAACAAAAAGCAAGATTGTCCATGTAGATCAAGAAAAAGGCAGATTTGTAGGTTTTTAGTCAGGTCAGCAGAAGCTCCACTATCAAGCATGGAGATTATTGGAAACCCTTATGACCAGCCGCCGGATGATATAAGGTTTACAGCTTCTATTTTGAGGCAGGTGATGGAGAGGGGGAAGGAAAGATAGCAAAGATCACTTGGTATCTTTTAAATAAGCAGTTCCATCCACTACTTTTAAACCCTTGACCCTCTTAAAATGCGAGATATTTCTCGTTATCAGCGGAATAGACCTTGAAAGACACTGCCCAGCAATCAGGACATCTTTCACGCTCAGAGTTTCTCCAGCTTTTGAAAGTGATACATGAATTTGAGCTGCTTTCTTAGAGTCTTCGACCGTCCAGTCTAAAGGAACCATCATCGCCAACACATCATCAACAGGTCCAAGCTTCCCTGAGTAGTGGCCGCCATAATAAAGTTCGTATATTGCAACCGGGGATATGTAAATTTCATGCCTTTTGATCAAGGCAGGAAGGATATCCTGATTCTTATTTTTGCCACGAAGATAATCAATAACGATATCTGTGTCTACACAGACAGTGCGGGATTCCAATTTTTCCATGCCTCGTCGAGTTTTTTATTGATTTCTTCAATATTGACGTCCCTCCAGGCACCCCTTGCCCTCTTAAACGCCTCTTCCGAAACCTTTTCTCTTTTTCTCAAAAATTCGACCTTCAAAAAATGTATCATCTTTACAATCTTTTCCATCTCAGATTCAGAGAGATTCTGTATTTCTGACGAGATGATTTCCTTATATGTTTCTCTTGCTTGTCGAACAGACATATAATCAGCCTCCTTTTTTAACTTGCAGCTATATTATCAGGTTTTATTTGCCTGTGCAACTATGTCGCGGAATGCCTTGGCAGAGAGGGAATTGAGGAAGAAAGCTACGGGCGTTATTTATTCGGTTGACCCGGCGCCTGAGGCTGGGCTCTATATACAAAAACCCAGTCGCTGTATTTTGCCTTTCCTTCAAAATCCCTATAGACAAAAGGGAAGTTTGAAACCTTCAAAGGTTCGTCATTGCTTGCGCTACGGACCCCCATCATCCTTTTGCTTGCAGGATCAGCAAAAATAATCCAGTCTGCCTTCCCGGTCATTGGGTCTTTATATATCTTTCTGAGGCTTCTCTTTGGCGCCATAGAAAACTTCGATTTCAGCAGCTCCTCAAGGTTCTCAGGATACAGTCCCTGCCCGCCGTGTTTCTGCGCAGTCCATTTGTAATATTGCTCTATCCCCTTCCTTATCTGGTCTCCGCGAAAAAGGAGCTCTTCTTCTTTTTCCCGTTTTGCAGCTGTGCTCCAGTATGCGCCGGTCTTGGAAAGGGCAATCCCCATGACGACTACGAGCATCATGACCGCAATATAGGTAAAGCCCCCTGATCCTTTATGCCCTTTAGGGTACTGACCACTGACCATTGTTTTATTACCATTCATTATACGGCGTCCCATTTAAGGCAATAAGGTCACTCCCGCTATGGACATCAAAGATACTCCCCTCGCCGTCATCTGGCGGGACAGTGATCCATGTCTCCGCTGACTTCGTAAACGGGTCTTCCGGAACCTTCCTTATGTATCTGTTATCTACAAGCTCCTGCAAATTATCAGGATACTTCCCTTTGTCTCCATAATACTGATCTATGACGTCCCTCAGGGTAAAAAGATTCTCCTTCAAGACCGCCTCTCTGGCCCTTATCGTATATTGCTGAAATTGAGGCTGTGCAATCGCTGCAAGTATCCCGATAAGCGTCATCACTATCATCAATTCTATGAGAGTGAAACCTCGATTGGTGGCCGGTTTGCTGACCCCCGATCTTTCACCATTCTTTATAAGGCGTTCCATCTAATCCTGTTTCCTCGCTTTTTGAATAGACATCGTACACATCATCCCCTTCCTTCGGGCTGTCCGCGTCGCTGTCGTAAGACCTGAGCCCCCAGCTATTTTCCAGGTCTATGGTTTTGTCAGGGTTCATTGGATCCCTCGGTATCCTTCTCAAAAACCTTATCTTTGCCCCGGACTTTGGAGATTTTATGTCATCCACTCCCTCTGCCAGTATGGATAAAGATTTTGGATAACCGTTCCCCCCAAGCTCCGGCCTTATCCTTCCTTCGTCGTAGGCCTTTTTATATTCATCTATAGCAGTCCTTATCGTCCGTAGATCTCTTCTAAGCTCAAATTCCCTGGCCCTCTTTGCAGTCACCGTTGTAAGAGGCATCACTATCGAGGCCAGTATCCCCAGAATGGCCATGGTAATAATGAGCTCTATCAGCGTAACACCTTTATTGCTTGAGACGTGAGACGTGAGCGCAGCAGAAGTTGTGTCCGAGCCTCTGAACTTATGAACTTCTGATCTTCTGCTCCCTGATCCCCGACCACTGACCCCTGACCACTGGTTTCTCACTTCGTTATCTTAACCTCGGTCCCTTTCATCGTTGAAGGTATAGTCCCAAGACCAGGGTCTTTCAGGATAGCATCCTGAAAATTAATGGAGGCAGTCCCTTCTCCCTTGCTCTTAAAAACTGACGAGAACAGACTTCCTGTTCCGCTTGTCCCCCCTACCGCGCCGAGCCTCGTTATCCCGACGGTTACCCTTCCATCTGCCGGATTTACCGCATGCATGAAGCTGGTCGGTTTCCCATCCTGCCTCAACAGGCCTCCCTCATCAACCCGCACAAATTCAAGGAGAGTGGGGTCATAAGAAATGTTGATCGATGCCCCATAGAGGTTTGTTACTTCACCGAGGGTTATCCCTACCGTAAGCTCCTGGTCAACCTTTACCTCTTTCGGGGCCGTCATATAGATTATTCCCTTGCCTGCTGAAGGCTGTATTTGTGCATCAACAGGCGGCATGCCCCCTTCAGCAGGCTGCAAAACGAAAGGGCCGGGTATTGCACCAGACGGGCCTGCTGGGGGAGCCACGCGAATAGCTCCTTCTTCTGGTGTGGGAAGAGTCCGTGACGACTGGGGCTCATCTTTTTCGCGGAATGACTCGAATGGAATCCTGTTCGTAAACTCGTCTTCCTTACCTGACCAGATGGTAGTCACATCCTCCGAAGGCACCTCCAGCCCCCTTAGCACATGAGGGGTTATGGCCAGGAGGATGTCGGTTTTAGTCTTCTGATCGGACTGGGTAGAGAATAACCGGCCAAGGATCGGGATATCTCCAAGCAGAGGAATTGATATCTTTGAGTTTCTCTCATCATCACTTATCAAACCTCCTATTACCTGGGTCTCTCCGTCCCTGAGATTGAGTACCGTCTCCGCGCTCCTCGTGCCTATCTGGTAGGCAATAACCAGCTTGGTGTTCGGGTCTGTAAGAGGGGCGCCTATTGTGCTGACTTCCAGAGAGAGCTTCATAGTGACGTCCTGCTCTATGTGGATAGTGGGTTCCACATTCAGCTTCACACCGACGTCCTGATACTGGACATTTGTCTGGGTCGCCCCGCCGGTGATTGCGGTACTGGTTATTATAGGCACCCTGTCGCCTATGAGGATCTTTGCCTTCCCACGGTTAATTACCCTTATCTTTGGATTAGCAAGTGTTTTTACACCTCCCTGGGTCTTCTTGAAATTAAAGACAGCCTGAGGTATTGGACTGAACAGCAAGTTTGCACCGGCACTGAGGTTCTTCAGATCCCCATAGGTCATAGAGGTATTAAATGTTTTATCAGCCGCGGCTGGGTCGCCGGAATAAATCCCTGCGGCCATGGATGAGGTGGAAAGGTTCAAACCGAGTTCAGAAAGCTTGTCCCTGCTTACCTCAATAATCTCCACCTCCATCATCACCTCTGCCTCAGGGATGTCATTGGCCTCTAATATCTTCTGCGCAAGCTTTATCCTTTCCGGCTCATCCCTGATGATGAGGGCGTTTAACTCTTCATTTACATGTATCAGTTTCAGTTGCAACATGGTCCGTAGCAGATTTACAGCCTTTTTCGCCTCTATGTGGGAAAGGTAGAATGTGTGAATTACAAGGTCTTGATACTGCTTCGCCTTGGCAGGGTTCTTAGGAATTATGATAACTGTGTTCTCAGTCACTGCCTTTGCAAAAAGCCTGTTAGTGAGGAGTAACAGCTCCATGGTCTGCGCAAATGTTGCGTCCTGAAGGAATATAGATATCTTCTGGTCCTTCACGTCCTCATCAAAGATAAAGTTTATCCCCGATAGTTTTGATATGATCTCGAAGACCTCCTTGATACCTGTATCCCTGAACTTCAGAGTTATCGGCTTTACTGATTTGAGTGAAAGCTCGAACCCGTCCAGTTTGGTCCTGACCTCCTTTAATTTGTCCAGGGCGTTCTTCGCCGCCTCGTTCTTTGGATTCAAGGAAACCGCTTTTTTCAAGGCCGTTCTTGCCTCGGCGGTCTTTTTGGCATCAATCAGTTCCATCCCTTTTTTATAGTAACCCTCCGAGTCCTTCAGCTTGCGTACCTCCGCTATCATTTGCTCGGCCTTCCTGAATGAAGGGTCCATGAGGAGGGCTATCTGATATTCCATCTCGGCAGCATCGTATTTATTTTCCTTCAGATACCCGTTCCCTGTGGAAAAGTGCTTCATTGCCGCAATAGACCTGGCCTTTTCCAGTTCAATCCTGTAGCTCAGATTATTCGGTTCAAGAGACAAGGCCTTCTGATAATGGAGGACTGCCCCGTCAGCATCTCCACTGGCTGCTGTTTTGCTCCCTTCCTTGAATGACCTGTTTGCCGCACATCCGGAAAAGAGCAGCAGGCATGTAACAAGAAGCATGATAGTCGTGAGATTTTTAGACGGTGAGAAGTTGAGAAGTTGAGAAGTTGAATCTAAACCTCTGAACCTCTGAACTTCTGAATTTCTGAACTCCTGAACTTTCATCCTATCTCCTTCCACCCTCTGGCATTAACCCTGGTTTACTGGGTTTAAGATCTTCAATGATCAATTTGAATTCCTCTTTAGAATCTCTTGATTGCAGTGTTACGCTGTTATCTGTTATATCAGCGACCTGAAAAATAGTCACGCTGTCTCCCTTCTTGACTATAAAAACCTCCTTGTCTCTGGAAAGGAATATCTTACTCTCTCCCTCCCTCTGGAGAAAACCTAAAAATCTAAACATCCCAGACTCTGTCTGCGCAGGGGAAGGCCCCTTCGCTTCCGAAACAACAGGGGAAGGAGCAGGGGCTGGAGGCGGAGGGGTCTGCTTTGGTTTAACAACAGGAGGAGGATACAGCGCTTGGAAAGGGTTTCTGATCACCCCCCTGTATGCCCTCTTCTCCACCCCCTCTTTTGTCCCCCCCTTAATAAGGGGGGGATTGAGAGGGGGTATCTTCTCTCCGCCGACCACTCGCCCCTGGCCGCTGGCCACTGGTTTATATGTCAACTCCCTGACCTTTTTAGGCTCCTCCCTTGTGGCAACCCTGTAAACAACAACGGCAACCAGGACAATAAGCAGGACGACAAGGATACTGGTTTTTCTTGAAAACATTTTCACCCTTTAAAATGTGCCGCTACTGTAAGCTTGAGGGATATATCACCCTCCTGACCCTTTCCGCTGCCGAGAGACAGGTTTTCTATGATAAATAATCTGGGAGATGTTTCCAGATCGTAAACAAACCTCTTGATATCCGCATATGAGCCTGTAACCGGCATTGTCACCGTCACCTGGACAAGACCGGAATCCTTGACAGGGGATGGCTGATAGGAGGCAGACTCTATCTTCAGGTTCAACCGTTCCGCCTTATTGTAAACCTCACCCATCACCCTTGTAAAATCTTCCCACCTGGGAAGTTCTCTATATACAGCTTTCAGTTCCCTGGCTTTCTTGTCAGGCCCTTCTATCTCTGGCTTCCTATCTGCCCTTTTCATCTGATATTCGCTTTCAATGCGGGCGAGGAGATTTTCGGCAGGTCTCAGGTAATACAGATATACGGCCGTATCTGATACCAGCATACCTGCGGCCAGTATCCAAAAAACAATCATGTATCTAAGGCTTTTTAGCGATAAGATCATTTGCGCCCTCTACATTGATATTAAACGTTATGGCACTTTTTTTGTTATCCATCTCCCTGACGGATTGGTTGACAAGGAACACCCTCTTGTAGACCTTCAGCTTTTCAAGGTTGTCTATAAATCTTGAAAGTGCGGCAAAGTCTCTTGCAGAACCTGCCAGTAATACTCCGCCTTCTTTAAAGGATGGCTGGATGGAGGAAAGAGAGATGCCTGATGGTATTCCTTTTTCAAGGTTGTCCAGCGCCTCTATCCACGAAAACCGCCGTTTCCCCAGGATATCGCCGACAACAGCCAGGTCGGCATCTGATTCCTGCTTATCCTTCGATGTCTCATTTTTCAGCGACTGCCTCTCTGACAGTTCCGTAACCCTCATTTCCAGCCTTTCCGCAGCTATTTTGTAATCTCTTCCCTTCTCACGGAGATACACAAAAAGGATTGCACTCAAAATTATAATGGCAATAGGGATGGCTATTCCTACCCCTTTCCCTGTATAACTCCTGGTGGCCAGGTTTATTTTTATCTTTATCATCTATTTATCCCGAGGGGCGGGTTTGATCCCCTTATCTGCTCCCCAACGCCCCGGCTATGGCCGGGCCGTAAGTCTCTATATCCATACCCCTCGGCCCGGTTACCATATCAGAAATTAGAAGGGGTACAATACTCATACCTGTAGCATCCGAAAGATGAGTATCAAGGAGTTCGCGGTCCCCTGTTCCTGCAAACAAAAAGGCCTTCTTAAGTACGGCATCAGGGTTCTCTGAGATGTAAAACAGGATAGAAGAATTTATTTCCTGTATGAGCCTTTCGTCTGCGTATCCGACCTCTGTTGAACGATAAAAGGCTGGAACGAAGTTCCTTACTATAACTACTGCAAATGAATCCTCAAGGACTGAGATGAAGGTAAAATCCTTCAGGTCACCAAACCTTTGAGAGAAAAGGTTAAACAGATTGATGGAGGGAGTGGACACTAACCTTGGATTGAAAGACAGAGAGCAAAACGCCTCTTCATAATTAGATACAACGTCACCCTTTACAAAAACCGTCATAGCAGCGTTGCCAAACAGGTGGTAGTCTATTTTAGCATTCTCAGGGTCATAAGGAAGAAACCTCTTTGATTTCCACCTTATAAATTTCAATATATCGCTCCGTTTTGCCGCTCTGTCCTTTAGTTCTACAATTGAAACCTTTACCACCTGGTCAGGAATAGAGAGTGAGATATCGCCTCTCTGTACGCCTGCAGCTCCAACAGTCAGCGCGGCAATATCCTGAAACCTTTTCATGTCCAGTATGTTCTCCCTGGTATATGAGGGGAGCAGGACCCCTTCAGGGAGAGGCCTTTCTGCATATCCCTCCAGCGACAAGGTATCCCCCTTTTTAATCCTGACTGCCCTGAGGAACTTTGTGCCTACATCTACACCGTAAACTGTTTTTGAAAAACCGAACATCGAAACTCCGTGAATCGTGAACCGTGAATCGTGAACTAACCGGTATTTTACAGCTTACGGTTCACGGCTAACGGTTTTTACTCCACAAACGTGACCCTGTTTATCTCCTGAAGCGTAGACTTCCCCTCAAACACCTTTTCCAGGGCGGCATCCCTCAGAAAGGTCGTTCCTGCCTCTCTTGCAGCCTTCTTTAGTATTGCTGAAGAGTGCCTCTCTACAATCATCTCTCTTATCTCGTCTGTAAGATCAAGGAGCTCCACTATGGCCGTCCGCCCCCTGAACCCTGTTCCATTGCATTCCCTGCATCCCTTGGCCTCATAAAAGGTAAAGTCCCTGTATTTGTTTACCGGCAGGCCGGACTCTTCGAGGAGCCTTGCATCAGCCTTGACAGGGGCCTTGCAGTGCTCGCAGAGGGTCCTGACCAGCCTCTGGGCAAGCACACAGTTCAGTGAGGAAACAAAGTTGTAAGGCTCTATGTTCATGTGGATGAACCTTCCAATGACGTCGAATACGTTATTTGCGTGGACCGTTGTAAACACAAGGTGACCGGTAAGCGCAGACTGGACTGCTATCTGGGCAGTCTCCGCGTCTCTTATCTCTCCCACCATTATCTTGTCAGGGTCATGCCTCAGGATGGAACTAAGTCCCCTTGCAAAGGTGAGTCCCTTCTTTTCATTGACAGGCACCTGGACTATCCCGCTCAGTTGATACTCCGGCGGGTCTTCTATTGTTATTATCTTGTCCTGCCCTGTCCTTATCTCGGAAAGGGCGGCGTAAAGGGTAGTTGTTTTCCCGCTCCCTGTGGGTCCTGTAACAAGGACCATCCCGTAAGGCTCCCTTATCATCTTCCTGATCCTTACCAGTTCCCTCTCGCTGAAACCGAGTATGTCCAGCCTCAGCTCATGGAACTCTTTGGTGATGGACTCCTTGTCAAGAATACGAATAACAGCATCCTCGCCAAAGATGGAAGGCATTATCGAGACCCTGAAGTCTATTGATCTTCCCTTGTACTTCAGCTTGAACCTGCCCCATCCTGCGGGACTCGCTTCTCCGAGATGTCAAGTTCGGACATCACCTTTATCCTTGATATAATCTGGTTCTGAAAGTGAGGACCAATGGGCTTTGTGGCTTCGTACAAAACACCGTCTATCCTGTACTTTATCGCAACTGCATTTGCCATGCCCTCTATATGGATATCGCTGGCCCTCTTGTTCAGGGCATCCAGAACCGTCGAATCTATAAGCCTTATTATA
>JAENJC010000139.1 GCA_016844545.1 Deltaproteobacteria bacterium
TCTAGGCTTACCGCATGGGAACTCCAGAAGGACAATATCCCTGTGACCCTTATAACAGACAACATGGCAGGGTATTTCATGAAAAAGGGGATGATAGACCTGGTGATTGTAGGTGCGGACAGGATTGCTGCAAATGGCGATACAGCCAACAAGATCGGTACCTATTCAGTTGCCATACTTGCAAAAGAGCACAACATCCCCTTCTATGTTGCGGCACCCATCTCGACCCTTGACCTGTCATTAAAAAGCGGCGATGAAATACCTATAGAGGAGCGGAATATAAGAGAGGTCACCCATGTATTCGACCGTCAGATAGCACCGGATGGCGTAAAGGTCTTGAACCCAGCCTTTGATGTTACGCCAAACAGATATATAACTGCAATTATAACTGAGAAGGGTGTTGTGAAGGCCCCATTTGAAGAAGGCTTAAAGCGTTTGTTTAAGTGATCCCATCTGCTATATTTCAGGTACAACCACTTTTTTGATTGCGGACTAATAGCCGAAGTGAAAAAATAGTTTGACATCTTGTTTCAATGATGGTAAAATTATTAAATATCTGGGTTAACACAGATAAATCAAAAACACAGTAGGAGAAACAAAGAATGGCACAAGGTACAGTAAAGTGGTTCAACGACAGCAAGGGGTTTGGTTTTATCTCACAGGAAGGTGGAGAGGATGTATTTGTACATTTTTCCGCTATCCAGGGAGATGGTTTTAAGTCCTTGGCTGAGGGTGACAGGGTAGAGTTTGAGGTTACAAAGGGTAACAAGGGCATTCAGGCCGCAAACGTAACCAGAGTTTAATATAAATTAAACAGACGCTCATTCTAGGCCCCGGAGAAATCCGGGGCCTTTTTTTATACCAATTCGCATTCAAATAAAGACATTTGAATGCCCGTGCATAATACCCATCCGGGTATAAATACCAAGTAAGCTTTCAGTAATGGCAATAACTATATGTTTGAAAGCAACTTGGTATTAAATTTCAAGAGCTGTTAGAGTTACAAACTCTTCTTCCGTTATCACCTTCACTCCAAGCTCCTTTGCCTTGTCGAGCTTTGACCCTGCCTCTTCCCCTGCCACAACGTAGTCGGTCTTTTTGCTTACCGAAGATGTTGGCCTTCCGCCAAGGGATTCCACAACCCCTTCTGCCTCATCCCTGCTAAACCTCTTCAGCGTCCCTGTAAAGACAAAGGTCTTTCCATCCAGCGGCCCGCCTTTAGTCGCTCTCTCGATCTTGTAGGTAACACCGCCTTTGATGATCTTATCTATAAGCTTCAGGTTCCGATCCTCAGCGAAGAAAGCAAGTATCGATTTTGCCACCTCAGGCCCTACCTCCCTAATCTTTATCAGGTCCTCGTATTTTACGTTCTTGAGGGAATCAAGGGTTCCGAACTCGCTGGCAAGAAGCTTTGCGGTATGATCTCCCACATCCCTTATCCCCAGCGAATATATGAGGCGTGAGAGGGTAGTTTTCCTGCCCTTGTCTATGGAGTCTATGATATTTTGGGCAGACTTTTCTGCAAACCTTTCAAGCTTCAGGATATCATCCTTTGTCAGGTAGTACAGGTCTGCGGGGTCCTTTATCAGTCCCTTGTCCACCATCTGTTCTATGTGCTTATAACCAAGCCCCTCTATGTCCATACCTGCCTTGGATGTGAAGTGCCTAATAGACTCCTTTACCTGGGCCGGGCATGAGACGTTGGGGCAGCGCCAGACTATCTCCTCTTTGACCACATGGGCTCCGCAGGACGGGCAGTTGTCAGGCATCAGATATGGTGTTCCCTTCAGCGTCCTCTTGGATTGAACTACCATGACGATCTCAGGGATCACGTCTCCTGCCCTCTGGACAACAACAGTATCCCCGATCCTCACGTCCTTGCGGTTTATCTCGCCCTGGTTGTGAAGCGTAGCCCTGCTTACTGTTACACCGCCAACCACTACCGGTTCCATTATGGCAACAGGTGTCAATGCCCCGGTCCTTCCGACACCAACCTCGATATCTATTATTTTTGTCGTCTCCTGTCTCGGTGGAAATTTATATGCCATCGCCCATCTGGGGGAGCGGGATATCTCTCCCAACTCCTCCTGGAGCCTAAGGGAGTTAACCTTGAGCACAACGCCGTCAATCTCATAGTCAAGGGCCTCTCTCTTCTCCTCAATCTCCCGGTGATATCTCAATGCGTCATCGATATTTCTACATCTTCTGATCAGAGGATTGACCTTGAAACCAAAGGCTTTTAATGTCTCTAGCGTCTCCCAATGTGTCGAGAGCTTGAGCCCCTCAACTATGCCAACGCCGTAGCAAAAAATGTCTAAGGGGCGCGATGCCGTTATATTTGAATCCAGTTGTCTTATGGAACCTGCCGAGGCGTTTCTCGGATTGGCAAAAAGCGGCTCCCCGGCCTCCTCCCGCCTCCTGTTCAGCTTGTTGAAGTCGCTGAGTCGTATGTAGACCTCTCCCCTGACCTCAAGCCGCTCTGGGATTTTGCCTGACTTTGGTTTGAGGAGTCTCAGGGGGATTGATTTAACAGTTCTCAGGTTCCGGGTGACATTCTCGCCGGTTTCACCATCCCCTCTGGTGGAGCCTGCGGTAAACAGGCCCTTTTCAAAGACCAGTTCTATGGCAAGCCCGTCTATCTTAGGCTCAGCAACGTATTCTATGTCGTCGGCAGTATGAAGGAATCGCTTGACCTTCGCATCGAACTCAACGGCCTCCTCCTCTGTAAATGCATTCTGGAGGGAGATCATGGGGATCGTATGCCTCAGGGTTCCGAACTCTTCTAACGGAGGAGCGCCAACCCGCTGGGTGGGGGAATCAGGAGTAACCAGGTCTGGAAACTGCTTTTCAAGACCTTCCAGCTCGCGCATAAGCCTGTCATACTCGGCGTCGCTTATCTCGGGGGAGTCAAGTATGTAGTAAAGATAGTTGTGCCGGTTGATCTCTTCACGGAGGTACTCAATCCGTCCTGTTGGATCTGACTTGGTCATTTTATAAAGTCCTTATCAAACTTGCTGCTCTCTCAGGTAAAGTACCGGTGTAAGGGTTGGTCAAGCGCGGAGAGATTTTAACAGGTTGACTTGGGTATGACAAGAGGGGTGTAACTAAATTATCTGATTAGCGATCTCTGTGAAGCTTACATCCGTTTTACTGAGGTGGATGTCGGAGCGGAGGATGAAACGCCTGCCCATGTCCATCAAAGAACCCTTTTATCTTCCGGAATAAAAGATAAGATGTCCTCCAAAAAGTTCAACTTTTATTGGCCTGCTGCCGCTCATGCCAGCGCCGCGCTGAATCTATTTCCCTCTTGACGCCGCCCAAATCGGCAGGATTGTCGCTCTGCTTAAAATGTCCAGTCAGCTCTGTTCCGGGGCTGAGCTCGCCGCTTGCATAGAGTTTCCATATCTCCTTGCCGTACTCGGTAGACAGAAGTTCGGAGGCGAAACGGCCGAAATAGGCGGTCATGTTTTTCACGTCCCTCTCAAGCATCCTGCCGGCGTTATTGTTACCCGCTGCGGTTATTGCCTGGGGCAGGTCTATGATGACCAGTCCATCGCTGCCGACGAGGACGTTGTACTCGGACAGATCGCCATGGACGATCCCGGCGCAGAGCATTAGAACTATCTGTGAGATCATCTCGCTGTGATATTCCCGGGCCTGATCCCCAGTCAGCTTCAAATCGTTTAATCTCGGAGCGGCATCGCCATGCGCATCGACCACCAGCTCCATCAGCAGCACCCCCCCGACATAGTTATAGATATGCGGTACACGGACTCCGGCCTCGTCAAGTCGCAGTAAGGCGTCCACCTCGGCATTCTGCCATGCCCCCTCCTGCTCCTTCCGGCCATACTTGGAATTCTTCTCTATGGCGCGCGCCTGGCGGCTGTTCCTCCCTTTTCGCCCTTCCTGATACTGAGCCATATGGCTAAAGCTCCGCTTGTTTGCTTCTTTATAGACTTTGGCGCAGCAAATCTCTCCTTTGGATTTAACCACATAAACCTCGGCCTCCTTGCCGCTCATAAGCTGGCAAATAACCTCATCTACGAGGCCGTTCTGAACTAACATGTCAAAGCTTTCTGGAATCTTCATAAATTCATCACTTACCTTGAGTGTAATTGATTTTGACAATTAAAGGTAGTTAAATAGGGTAAGACGATTCCTTGAGTTGCCATCTCGCCTCCCTTCTTATTCCTTATTGATTAAGCATGGCCTGTAT
>JAENJC010000140.1 GCA_016844545.1 Deltaproteobacteria bacterium
ATGACCCATCTCATGTGCCACAACCCCCTGGAGTTCTTCCCTGTTCATGGTTGTAAGGAGACCCAGGGTCACTCCTATTAGAGCATGTTCAGGGTCGCGCCCTGTTGCAAAGGCGTTTGGGGCAGGGTCCATGATGACGTACATCTTTGGCATAGGAAGCCCTGATGCAATCGCCATCTCAGTGACTACATTATGGAGTTTCTTGTGATCGGGATCGTTGAAGTCAAGTGGAACGGCCCTGAGAGATGCCAGAATGAGGGAATCACCTTTGTAAAAGGAAAAGAGGCCATTGGCTGTCGAGAATGTAAGTGCCAAAGATGTGGCAACAGGAATGCCGCTCTCAAAGCCGAGATAAAAGACATCCACACCAAGGCCAAGAAATGTGATCAGGACAATGAATCCACCTATCAACCAGGCGGTGGCCCTGCGGTTGTTCCTTTGCTGGGTGTAGAGGTCGGTCATTTATTTCTTCATGCTTAGGTCAACCTTCGGGACCTCTCTGGCCGTCTCTTCAATCAGGAAGTATTCAGCCTTCTCGAATTTGAAGAACCCCGCAATGATGTTGGAGGGGAAGACCTCCTGCTTTGTGTTGAACTGGGCCACGATATCGTTGTAAAACTGCCGGGCGAAGCCTATCCGGTTCTCAGTCGAGGTAAGCTCTTCCTGCAATTGCAGGATATTTTCGTTGGCTTTGAGCTGTGGGTAGTTTTCAACAACTGCGAAGAGTCTTCCAAGGGCCTGTGTAAGCATGTTTTCTGCCCCTGCCTTTTCTGAGATCCCTGAAGCCCCCATCGCTTTTCCCCTTGCCTCCATCACCTTCTCAAGGGTCTCCCGCTCAAACTCCATGGCCCCTTTTACGGTGTTGACCAGGTTGGGTATAAGGTCGTACCGCCTTTTCAACTGAACATCTATCTGTTTCCATGCGTTCTGAACCTGGTTTTTCAGGGTTACAAGGCCGTTGTACATGGCTATGGCCCATATAACAAGGACTGCGACTATAAGCAAAAGAATTATTCCGGGCACGTATTCCTCCTTGTTTTTCAGGATATGGTGGAGCAGGCAGTTTTGTTTTGCAAAGTATAGCCAGCATGAGATTGCTTGTCAAACGACTTAGGGGCCGTTAAGGAATAACCAGTGCTTTTCTGGCTAAGCCTTTACGGCCCCTTATGCCGTTCTCGCCATTCTGATGTCCAGGTTAATTTTGAACGACGGCTTAGAAGACATTCCCGATTGTAAAGTGCCATTCCCAGGCGCTTTCGCCTGGTTTCTGGTCCAGCTTCCACCCTATATCGAAGCTTAAGGGCCCTATGGGGGTCATGTATCTGAGGCCTGTGCCTGCTGATGACCTGAGGTCAAGGGTATTTATAGTCTTATCCTTTTTCAGCCAGACATTACCTGCATCCGCAAATATTAATCCACCAAAGCTCCCGTATATCGGGAACCTGACTTCGGTATTGAGGTTAAGATACGCATCTCCGCCTGTTGGGCTTCCATCAGACCCCTTTGGCCCTATGGAGTCCAGCTCGAATCCTCTTACAGTGGTCCTTCCTCCCAAAAAGAACCTCTTGGATATGGGGATATCCGCTGTCTTTCCGTATGCATCCGCCCACCCGCCTCTGGCGGAAAGGCCCCAAACTACCCTTTTTGAAAAAGGTATATACCAACTGCTTTGAAGGATATACCTGACAAACTCTACTTCGGAGCCTGTAGCAATACCTGAGGAGTAGTCAAGCTTAAAGGAGTTTACTGACCCTGTCCTCGGGTTAAAGAGGTTGTCCCTGGAGTCCCTTATGATTATGGGGCTTATAGTCCCTATCTTTAAAGTTCCAGAGTCTTCAGTGGCGACTATTGCTCCCTGGTCTACATCAAAGAGCCTGCTTATCTCGTACTCGTACTGGAGAGAGGCTTTTACGAAATCACTGAGGTCTTTGTCAAGCCCGGCAATGGCGGCGTATTTTTCAAGGGAGTAGCTCGTCCTCCTCATTGTCTGATCCACCAGGCTGAACCTCCCATCCACAGGTAGGTCAAGGAGCCATGGCTTCTTGATCCCGAGGAGGTAGGTGTTTTCCAGCGAGCTTATGTCTCCGCGCAACCTGGCGCTGGCTCCGGTGCCGAAGAGGTTCCGGTGGGAGAGCTCTGCAAAACCCCGGAATCTTTCTTCCGTTCCATACCCTGCGCCGAACTCAATGGCCCCGGCCTTCCTCTCCTTTACTGAAAGGAGGAGGTCCTTTTCCTCCTCAACTACAGCCTCTTCCACAGGGACAATCCGCACGCTGCCGAGGTATCCGAGGCGAGAGACCCTCTGCTGGCTCTTAAACACCAGTTCCGGATTATACGCATCCCCCTGTTTTATGAGGAGTTCCCTCCTGACAACTTTCTCATTAGTAAAGTCGTTCCCCTGGATGACAATCTTCCCAATCCTGACAGGGATTCCCTCGGTTACGGTATACTTGAGGACGATACCGCTTCTATCTTCTGTAATATCTTTTTTATAAGAAACCCTCGCATAAATATACCCTTTTTGAAAATAGAGGGAGGTGATCCTCAAGACCTCATCTTCGGCTACCCACGGGTCAAAATGGGCGCCTATCTTCAACCCCGATTCCCGCAGAAGCTCATCATTCATAAACAGGATGTTTCCTTTCATATCCAGGCCGTTGATTATCGTCTGTTTTCCCTCAACGATTACCAGCTCTATGCCGACCCTTGTGCCGTCTTCATTGCCTGTTACAACCTTCTCCGCAACCCTTGCCGATAGATATCCACTCTTTTTGTAAAGAAACTCTATTGCATCCATATCTTCGGCCAGGGTATCTTCGGAGAAGACCCCCCCGGTCAGCATCTGCTTCCTGAGGACTTTTGAACTTATGGCGCTGTTTCCTTTAAAGGTTATCTCTTCAACCTTTACCTTTTTACCAAGAGGTTCCCCTTCCTCGATATTGACTGTAACCCCTATCTCGTTCCTTTCAGGCAGGTATCTGGCCTGAAAATCTGTCCTTGCCCCAGGATATCCACTCTTTCTGAAAAACATCTCCAGACTCTTGACTGCCGTAAGGATTCTCTCCTCTTCATAGAATCCACCAACTTTAAGGGCCAGCCTTTTCAATATCTGCTGGTCGGGAAACGCCTTGTTCCCTGCAAGAACGATACTGGAGACAGGGGCGCGTTCCCCCTCCTGTATTATGTATTCAATATCCACATTCTTTTTTTCTGGTGGCCTCTGGAGCCTGAAATTGACCTCACACTGATAATAACCTTTCTTGCGGTAGAACTCCTTTATGGCGAGGGCCTGCCTTTCAATTGCCTTAATGTTAAGCTCATCCCATTCTTCAATTGTCAATACGTCATTCAGGCGGCGGTTTGAGACTTCCCTGTTCCCTGAAAGATAGACCTTCCCTACCCGTTCTTTCAGCGTAAATATGAATGAAAGGGATATATCCCCGCCGGTTTCAACGGCATCCACAGAGATGTCTGAAAATCTTCCCTTCATATACAGTAGCTTGACCCCTTTCCTTAATGCCCTCCTTGAGTACGGGGCCCCTTCTTTTAGCTCGACAAGAGACTTGAGCTCAGTCAGTGAGATGGCATCTTTTGGTATGATTACTATCTGTGAAACGACCCCTCTGCTCTCTTTTTCTGCTGCATGGGATATTCCCGGAAAGGAGATAGCAGCCAGAATTGCAAGGGTGATGAGGATAGGTAATCGCCTTCCTGTATGTGGGAACAAAATTCTTGACATGATTTTTTTTATCCTGTATTCTACTTTATCAAATTTACAAATAAAAGGGGGTACATCTTTGGCTAACCACAAATCAGCAATCAAAAGGCACAAACAGAGTGAAACCAGAAGGCAGAAGAACGTAAGCTGCAACTCAGCACTGAAGACTCTTGTAAAAAAGGTCAAGATGGCCATAGAAAGCAAGAACCGCGACGGAGCCCAGGACGCTCTCAAAAAGGCGATACCTGCAATGGACAAGGCAGCTTCCAAGCATGTGATACACAGGAATGCAGCTGCCAGAAAGATCTCCCGTCTTGCAAGACAGGTCAACAGCCTCAGGGTTTCCTAACTCCTTCCCTAACCATTGCAAGGGTTAGAAAAAGTTGTTCAAGCACCAGCCTGTCAGTTAATCTGCCGGATTTGAGGGAGGAATCGGCTTCAAGTAGCCGTGGAAATGCCTCTCTCAAATCCTCCATAGAAAACCTCT
>JAENJC010000141.1 GCA_016844545.1 Deltaproteobacteria bacterium
CGATATCTATGACGCATTGAGGAGTCAGAGGCCATATAAGCCCGCCTTTAGTCATGAAAAGGCTTTTAAGATAATAACGGAGGGGGACGGAAGGACCATGCCGTACCATTTCTGCCCGATCGTGTTAAAGGCGTTTAATGAGAATGCCGCTGCATTTGAGGAGATATTTGAACAAAATAAGGAGCGATAAACCTATAAAAAGCATCTGGACGCTGATTTGCGCAGATTTACACTGATATTTCAAAGGTTTAAGCAAGACAGAAGGCTCAGATATCCACCTTTTGGGTTTTATGTGTCTATATTGTTTTATCTGCCTTCATCCGCTTTGATCCGCGTCCCATTGCAGAATTCAGGATAAATGGTCAAAAAAGACTTGCAATGTCTGCGACTGTTGCCGATAATTGTAACTACTCAGGCGGATAGTCTGTAGGTATTTAGGTGGATAGGGTGGACCTAATAGACTACAGTCTAAACAACCTGAGTAGTTATCTAAAATATTATCTGCGGGAAGATCACATTGGAACTTGAGCTACCTCATGAAATCCTTTCAATAATAACCTCCCGGGAAAAACCTGACTTAAAATCCCTAAAAGAATATATAACAAGAGGCCATGAGTGGCTCCTTGGCAGGCACCGCAGCGGTTCATCCGGTTTTGAGACTGTAAATGGTCACACCCTCCTCATAGACAGGCTGCTTCAGAGGCTTTTTCTGGATGCAAAGAACGAAGCTGTGGCGCGTTACTCTGCAAATGAGGAGAGGTGTTCTATCGTGGCAATAGGCGGTTACGGGAGGGGTGAGCTTAATCCATATTCCGATATAGATGTCCTATTCCTCTATCCATCAAATATGAACAGCTATCTGAAATCGCTTACAGAGGGGATCCTGTATCACCTCTGGGACCTGGGGCTTACAGTCGGATTCAGCACAAGGAATACGGCGGACTGCGTGAAGATAGCGAGGTCAGATCTTACAGCAAGGACAGCCCTTATGGATACAAGGCTTATTGCAGGGGATGAGGCCCTTTACGTAGAGATGGAAGAGGTGATCCTGAAGGACGTCATCGGCAAGGGGGTTGACGGGTTTATCAGGGACAAGGTGAAGGAGTTCGATTCGAGACACGCTAAGTACGGTTCTTCGGTCTATATCCTGGAACCGAACATAAAGGAAGGGGAGGGGGGGCTCAGGGACATACATACTGCCCTTTGGGTCTCAAAGGCCAGGTTCAAGGCAGGGACCTTCAGGCAGTTGATGAAGAAGGGGGTGATTACCCCGAAAGAGCTGAGGTTTTTTGAGAGGTCTACTGAGTTCCTCTTCAGGGTGCGGAATGAACTACACTACCTTTCCGGCAGGAAGAACGACCAGATGATGTTTGATTACCAGGAGAAGATAGCCGCATTCATGGGGTTCAGGGACATAGGGCCGCATCTCGCTGTGGAGGGGTTTATGCGCGGATATTATATCTACGCAAGGAACATCAGCCAGTTCTCCAGTATGCTTATAAAAAGGGCGTCAGCAGGGCCAGGGATTGGTGGAAGGCTCCTGCATAAAATGATTCAGAGGGACATAGGGGACGGGTTCAAGGTCTTTCACAACAGCATAACAGTCACATCCCCTTCCCTCTTTGAGAAAACCCCTTTCCTGCTGATGAAGGCCTTTGAACTCCCAGAGACATGCCCTCCCATTAAACGACTTCACAGAGGAGCTTATCAGGAAGAGCCTCCGTCTTGTGGACGATCCATTCAGGCGCTCAAATGAGGTGAACGCCTCGTTCCTCGCTATCTTAAATGGGAAGAGGGATGTATACGAGACCCTTAAAAAAATGCACGACCTGAGATTACTGGGGAAGTTTATCCCTGAGTTCGGGAAGACCTTCTGCCGGGTCCAGCACGACATATATCACGTCTACACCCTTGATGCCCACTCCCTGTTTACGGTGATGGAGCTGAGGAGGCTAATGGAGGGGAAGTATGCGGAGGAGTTTCCTTTTCTGACGAATCTTGCAAGGGAGATTGACAACCGGCCTATAGTTGTTTTGGCCGGCCTCTTCCACGACATAGGTAAGGGAGGAGGCCACGACCACTCTGATGCCGGAGCTGAGAAGGTCAAAGAGATAGCGCTCAGGGTGGGTCTGCCGGAAGCCGATGCAGCGCTCCTGGAGTTTCTTGTGAGGAAGCACCTCCTGATGGCCCATATATCCCAGAGGAGGGACATATCCGACGAGAGGCTGGTCCTCGATTTTTGCAGGGAGGTGGGTGACCCGGAGAGGCTTAAGATGCTTTATCTTCTGACATTTGCAGACATAAGGGCAGTCGGGCCAGATGTTTGGACTCCATGGAAGGGGGTTCTCCTTGAAGAGCTTTATATGAAGGGCGCCGAGGTCTTTGAGAGGAAGCTTGGATTGGGGAGGATAGATGAAGGGATGGCAGGGAGGCTTAAGGAGGTCTCACGTATCCTTGAAGGCGAGGTCAGCGAACCATATCTGATCGATTATTTAAAGTCACTTCCTGCCAGATATTTCAGCGCGGCCCGTCCTGAAGTCATTGCCGGGCATATAAGGATGTTCAGGGGTTTGAAGGAAAATCAGATATCGATAAGTATAGAGCATCACAGGGAACTCGACTTCAGCACTGTAACCGTATGTACCCTCGACCTTCCGGGACTGTTTTCGAGGATAACCGGGGCGATGGCGGCAAACAGCGTAAATATCCTTAACGCCCAGATATACACAAGGAATGACGGGACAGTCATTGATATCTTAAGCGTAAGTGACCCGTTCGGGCGACTTATAGAGGACGAAAGGAAGTGGCAGGAGTTGAAGAACTGCATTGTCTCAGTCATTGAAGGGAGGATCCACGTCGATGTCCTTCTGGCAAAGAAGACAAGGCCTTCTATTATCAGGGAGAAGGTGAGGCCGAAGCACCCGGCAATTGTTGAGGTGGACAACCTCGTTTCAGACACCCACACAGTCATAGACATATATGCCCACGATAGAGTGGGTCTTCTATACAGTATTACCAGCACCCTTGCAAGGCTCGGCCTTTATATAGATGTGGCAAAGATTGCAACAAGGGGCGACCAGGCAGCCGATGTCTTTTATGTGAAGGACATATTCGGCCACAAGATAGCCGATCAGGCAAAGTTAGACAGGATAAAGGCTGAGATACTGAAGGTTGTATAGATTTATACCAAGTTGCTTTCAAACATCTACTTATGAGATTGGCGAAAGCTTACTTGGTATTTGGTATTATGGGTTATTTCCCTTTGGTCCTCTTTTCATCCTGCACCCTGGAGCCTTCCAGAAGAAGGTTCATGGTGTCCATTGTTACATTTATATCATCTATGTGATGGCCATGGAATATGCGAAAATTTCCTTTATACCATTCCATGAGTTTAAAGAATGCCTCATGACCTGCGAGATCCCCCACGTGTACGTTTACTATCTTCCCACTCCTCAGGTATATCTCACCCTTCTCTTTATCTTTTATCAGGATGACCTTTGCCGTTTTAAGGCCCATATTCAATACCTGTATTATATCGACAAGGCTTAAGTCCTCCAGGCTTCCTGAGACACCTTTCAGCTCCTCTTCTTCCGCAACAGGTGTTTTAGGTTTCCTGGCTGGCCCAATTTTAGATAAGGTCTTGATCTTTGAAGACAGATCTTCTACGTCCAATGGCTTTACCAGAAACTCCACCCCCGGGTCTGTCAGCTGTTGAGGTAGCTCCTGGCTAGGAACTACAATAAAGAATGGGATGGTATTTGTAGAGCGTTCCTGCCTTACTATATTGTAGAAGCGGAACTTATCTATGCTGAGTGTTTCGGAATCAGCTATCAATGCATACGGGGTCTTTTCTTTCAGATACTGGGCGGCCTCTATGGATGTTGTCGCCGAAAGGATATCGAACTCATCACTGCTCAGGTTTAATTTAATCAAGGCCGATATGGTCCCGTCTATGTCAAGGACAATGACCCGTTTCCTCTCTGCTGCCTGACGCTTTTCCTCCTGTATGACGGAAAGAAATACCTCAACAATCTCAGGATCAAACTGGGATCCTGTCTTCTGAAGTATCTCCTGGGTGGCCTCTTCACTTGTCAGCGCTTTTCTGTGAGGCCTGTCCATGGTCATGGCCACGTAAGAATCCACAACAGAGATTATCCTGCTTCCCAATGGGATGTACCTTCCCTGAAGACCTTCTGGATAGCCATTCCCGTCGTAATGCTCATGGTGATGGGCGATTATTGAATCCACATTCCATGGAAAATTGATCTGCTTGAGGATCTGGACTGTGTTCAAAGGATGGCTCTTTATTACAGTGAGCTTATCCCTTTCAAGCCTACCCTTTTCGTCAAGGATCTGGTGCTGTATCCCTATCTTGCCGAGGTCCCGGAGGAGGGCGGATATGTGAATTCCCTCCACTAGGCTCTCTTCCAGTTTCATTCTTACAGCAACCTTTCTGGAAAGGTTAGCTACAAGGTGGTTGTTATTGAAGAAATACTTGTCATTGACCTCAAAGACCTGAAGAAGTCTGTCTGTAAATGCAAAGAAAAAATCCTTTAGTCTTGAAGATTCGTTAATTCGGTTGTTTTCTGTCCTGATGTAGTTCTGGATGAATTTCACGAACTCCTTAATGCTTAGTGTGCAATCGGATATTGTATCCTTATTACCCTTTTTCACCGGAGGGGCTTGGGGGAGAAGGAAAACATTTATGCCTGGTCTTATCTTTTCCGCCAGTTCCTTGAACTCCCAGCCATCCATCCCCTCAAGGGCTTGAGAGGCCAGTATGACGTCAATATCGTTCTTTTGCAGGATGTGGATGGCCTCAAGGGGCAGAGAGGTTGAAAACACCGGACAATCTCCACCCTCCAGCATGGCTGCGATAAGGTCTAATTCCGAGTTGTCGCGGTTAAAAATGAGAATACTTTTATTTTCTTTCATATTTTGGGTAATTTATCTGCTTACTGCCGTATTGTCAAGCTTTTATAGCCATATGGCTGATACAAAACTATTTGACATAAGGTCGGGATGATATATAATTTGTTAAATATGCAAACCGGTATCGCTCCTAAGCCTGTTGAAGAAAGAACAGATTCTATTGATAATTTTTTACTGAATCTGTACAAGGGATATAAGGCATCATCCTTATATCCATCGAATCACCCTTCCCTTTTAGCTCTTTATGTAAAGCCGTTTAAGGATATCTCCGCCATTCTTGATGAAACCGAACAGGTGGTCATAAGGTACAAGAAGGGGGAGGGCTTCTTCTGGGGTGATACCCCTGTTGCAAGGAAAACTCCGGCAGTAAGAGAGCTTGGGGAGAGACTTTTTCAGCTGAGGATCCAGTCCGTATCCTTTTTAAGAGGGTTGAAGCTGATCGAGTTGCGCTCCTTAGTTGAGGCCATAACTGCTGAACCGGAGACCATAGATAATGCAGGCGGATGCGATGAGTTGCTCCAGAGTAAAGGGGTGCGGAGTATATGGTTTAATAAGGCAGATTACGGGAAGATACTTGAAATGCAGAAGGAGATTAGCGAAAAGGCCGCAGTGATAGAGGCTGTTGTTGATAAAGAAGGAACAGGGGATGGCGGAGGGATATACGACTTTCTTGAAGGTGAAGAGAAAGGGAAGGGCCCTGCATACGAGCCAGTTCCGCAGGCTGTGGAGAGCCCATTATCGACCGAGGAGGTCCCAAGCGGCGAGGCAGGCAGTTCTAAAGAGGAGGAACCTCCAGAGGATACTGATGAGCTAATAAAGAG
>JAENJC010000260.1 GCA_016844545.1 Deltaproteobacteria bacterium
GTATTCTGTAAACGGTTTCCCAAGGCCCGCCCCTTCGCGGGCGTATCTTGAGCCACGAACCATGATTACCTCTGTCCATCTTCCGATGACCGGCATAAGGATGAGGCATCCAATCCTTGCATCTCCACTTAGAGAAGCTATGGCGGCATATTTCAGGAGGAGGAGAAGAACGAGGGTCACAACCCCTATTGCCCCAATGGTGCTCTCCTTCATTATCTTAAGGGCATGCTCTCTGTCCCTACCGCCAACCAGGCCGTCAACTGTGTCAACAAGTCCATCCAGATGGAAGCCGCCGTACATGGCAATATAGGAGACCAGAAGGAGGGCTGAAGAAAAGTTTGCTGGAAAGAGCCTTGAATATGCTATATCAAGAGCTGCTATAAAGAGGCCAAGGACAAGGCCGACAAGGGGAAAGGACGCCATGCTCTTTCCCAGGGATTCCGAAGTTACCTCCACGTTCCTTTTTATGGGGATTATGGTAAGAAACTGCCATGCTGTTATGAACTGTTTAAACATTTACCCCTCACCCCAACCCTCTCCCACAAAGGGCGAGGGGGCTATTTAGACGTGGCTTTCAGAAACCCCTGCATCAGCGAATGTCGCCATCTCCGTCATTATCTTCACGCCGCATTCCACCAGGGATATTCCTATGGCTGCGCCTGTTCCTTCGCCAAGTCTAAAGTTCAGATCAACAAAAGGTTTCTGGCCTATCCAGTCGAGCATCACCTGGTGTCCTGCCTCTACCGACTTGTGGGCCATGAAGATGTAGTCCTTTATCTTTGGTTCAACCTCTATAGCTATCAGCGCACCGGCGGTGGAGATGAATCCCGATTCCTGCTATCTCAAGTCCCCCGACCTTGGCGAGGACATCAAGGGCGTCTTTGGAATTGGGCTTATTAATATCCAGCGCTTTTTTTATGACCGCCACCTTTTTATCGAAAGATTTGTCGTCTATCCCTGTTCCGCGTCCTGTGACGTTTTCAACAGGCTTCCCGGTAATGGCAGCTACAATGGCCGATGATGGTGTGGTGTTGGCTATCCCCATGTCCCCTGTTCCGAATATATCATACCCCTTTGCAGCATACTCATTTGCGACCTCGATCCCGACCTCCAGGGCCTTTATCGCCTCTTCCCTGGACATGGCTGGCCCCTTGACCATATTATTGGTCCCCCGCTTCACCTTCCTCTTTATAAACTCATTGCTCCCATGAAGCTCCTCTGTGAACTCGTAGTCAACCCCTATGTCAACGACGATAACGTCCGCTCCGACATGACGTGCTATCACATTTATCGCCGCACCCCCGCGGATAAAGTTTAAGACCATCTGAGGAGTGACCTCTTTCGGAAATGCAGATACTCCTTCATCCGCCACTCCATGGTCTCCTGCAAAGGTAAAGACCGCCTTCTTCCCAACCTTCGGGGCCAGGTCCTGCTTTATGGCAGAATACCGCCTGGCAAACTCCTCCAGCCTCCCAAGGGATCCCTGGGGCTTGGTTAGCATATCAAGCTTCGCCTGGGCCTTGTCATAATAGGATGGTTCAACCGGTTGAATCTTTTCCAGTGTTTGTTCGAGTAAAGACATTTAAAACCTCCAGATATATTTTTATTTTAATCTCATCGGTATCCCAGATACCACAAAATAAGCCTCGTCTGCTGTTTTTGCGAATAGCTGATTTGCCGTCCCGGCTATATCTCTAAAATTACGAGCTAATTCATTGTCAGGCACGATCCCAAGACCGACCTCATTGGAGACAACGATGACAGTTGAGCCGGAGGTCTTGCAGGCAGAGATCAGGGAATTGATCTCTGGTAGAGGCACAGCGCGCTGTGCCTCTACATTATGTTCATGCATCAGATTTGAAACCCACAGAGTCAGGCAGTCAAACAGTATGACATCATATTTACCCTTTGCCTCCTCTATCCTCTCAGCCACTCGCAACGGCTCTTCAATGCTATCCCAGTCAGGTCCACGTTCAGTCTTGTGCCTTGCAATCCTCTCCTCCATCTCAGAATCAAGGGCCTGCGCTGTTGCCAGGTAACACTTTCTCTTGCCCATGGAGTTCGCAAGATTCAAGGCAAAGGCGCTCTTTCCAGAACGGGCCCCGCCTGTTACAAAGATAAGTTTAGTACTCAATCCCCTTCCTCGCCGTCACCCCTTTTTCATATGGGTGCTTCTGCATATTCATCTCTGTGACGTAATCGGCCATCTCAACAAGCCTATCATGGGCCTTGCGTCCTGTCATGACCACTTCAAGCTTCTCCGGCTTGTGCTTCAGGAATGTGTATCTCATCCATTATCAGTAAATCATAATTACCGTGAAGTGCTTTATCCACAGCTTCCCTGAAGGTCTCATCCACCGAATCCTTTATCTTTCCAGGCCGTTCCTCTTTTTTGAACAGCGGATGTCTCTCATTCATCCTTACCATCTCTATCTCCGGGATCCGCTCCCTGATGATATTAAGTTCCCCGGAGGAGTCCTTGTCCGACTTGAAGAACTGGACAAGAAGTACCGTCAGCCCCTGACCGGCAGCCCTTATGGCAAGACCTATGGACGCAGTGGTCTTTCCCTTCCCTTCGCCTGTGTAGATGTGGATGAGACCTTTTTTCATAAATAAAAAACCCCCAACCTATCGATAGGTTGAGGGTTTACAGGCAAATATCCAAAAAAAGGATATCTCCCAAACCCTTCCCCACGAAAGGCGGCGAGAACTCAGAATCAGGCAGGTCTCCTGGCTTACGGGTCACTCTAATCCCCACGCCTTCCCATCCTGTTTAAGGATAGTGGCTGGTGTGGGTTTCGTCTCCGTTTACAGTTGCGGGGGCAGCTTCCGATTCCCTGCTTTTAGCAGGCCACGGTATTCCCTATTTAGGTCCCATAATCTGGAACCACCTGACTACATTTATACCAAGTTGCTTTCAAACATCTACTATTGAGCCTAATGAAAGCTTACTTGGTATTTATACCCGGATGGGTATTATACCTGAGCATTCAAAAGTTTTTATTTGAAATTTGAATGCGAATTGGTATAAGACGCCATTTTTGTATAAAGGGCCTATTTTGTCAACACAAATTTAATGGTTCGCCATGAGTTTAACCAGCCTTTCATTCTCTTCCCTATTCCTGACCGCAACCCTGAAAAAGCTGTTTCCAAGCCCATCGAAAGACGAACATGATCTGATAAGGATGCCTTCCTTTGCAAGGGTTGCCGCAAGGCTATCCGCATCCGCCCCCTCCCTTTTAATCTTAAGAAGTATGTAGTTTGCAGCGGAAGGAAAGGGTTTAAGGCATTGGATCTCCTTCAATGCAGAAAAAAGATGATCCCGCTCCTCTGTCACGTAACTTCTGCTCTCTTTGATGTACTCAGTATCACCGATGCTTTCAATGGCCGCAATAGACCCAAGGGCATTGACACTCCATGGCTCCTTGTAAACCATCATCTCCCCGATCCTCTCCTTATTCCCTATCGCAAAACCTACCCTAAGGCCGGGGATTCCGAAGA
>JAENJC010000142.1 GCA_016844545.1 Deltaproteobacteria bacterium
ACCTGCCTGAGATTCCTATCTGGCCTCAGTTGCCCCAGAGAGGCCCTGTTGAGGGGATGGTATGGCAGTACAGCGAGGGAATGCCCAGGATACGGGCTGATGTCAAATCCAATAAGATATGGATCGATGCAGCCGGTGACCTTACATCAGATCTGGAGAGATTCTATGAACATTTCTTCGCAGGAGATGCTGAGTACTTTGCACTGAGCCGGGCATTTGCTCCAGGGTATTATGCCATGCTGGATAGGCTTAAATCAGCTCTTCCCAAGGAAATTGTGGCGTTGAAGGGACATATTACGGGCCCTATAACCTTTGGGATGGGAATGAAGGACCAGCAGGGCGGTTACGTTATTTACAATCCCGATCTCTTTGATTCGGTGCTTAAGACACTTCGGATGAAGGCCGTCTGGCAGATCGAGGGACTCAGCAGGTTTAACCTCCCTGTCATTATCTTTATGGATGAGCCGGCCATGACCTCTTACGGTTCCGCATATTTTAATGTATCAAAGGAGCAGGTAATAGAGTACTGGAATGAGGTAATAGACGGGATAAAGGAGAAAAACGGGATATCCGGGATTCACTGCTGTGGGAATATGGACTGGTCGCTCCCTTTTGAAAGCAGGATAGATATTGTCAACTTCGACGCCTACGGGTATGTAGAAAAATTGGGAATGTATCCTGAGGAGTTGAAGAGGTTCCTTGAAAGGGGCGGTATTCTGGCCTGGGGGATTGTACCCACCGACAGGGGCGGCAGGATGGAGGTAGACTTTCTGGTAAACCGTCTTACAGAGGCTGTTGATAAAATTGTTGCAGCGGGCGTTGACAGGCGGATGATTTCCGAACAGTCAATGATTACCCCAAGCTGCGGAATGGGATCGCTGACAGAAGAAGAGGCTTTAGAAATCCTGAAGACCACTAAAGAGGTTTCAAGGATAATGAGAAGCAAAAGCTATTAAAGATTTACCGTAGAGAGGCCAAGAGAAGGAAATATATCCACAGATTTCTCATATTGACGCAGATTACCAAAAGTAGGCGCTTCTGAGCGAAGATTTAAAATCTGTGGAATCTGTGTAATCTGCGGATCAAGATTTTGCTCTGCGTTTATTAAATTTTGGAGATATTTGATGGAAAAAATATGGGCTCCGTGGAGGATGGAGTATATCGAAAGATGCGATGAGCAGAAGGGGTGCATATTCTGTGATCTAACTAAGAAGGAAAGCGACAGGGAGAACTTGATACTCTTCAGAGGGGAAAACTCCTTTGTCATTATGAATAAATTCCCTTATGCCGTAGGACATTTAATGGTGGCTCCTTACAGACATACTGCTGACCTGAATGACCTTCCAGACAACGAACTAACCGATATATCGATCAATGTCAGGAGATGCGTCAATGTGCTTAAAAAGACCATAAACCCGCAGGGGTTTAATGTAGGAGCAAACCTGGGACGCCCCGCAGGAGCCGGAATTATAGACCACGTTCACTATCACATTGTCCCACGCTGGAACGGGGACTCAAACTTCATGCCTGTTATAGGAGATATAAGGGTCGTATCGGAAGGCCTGGAAAAGACCTATGATAAACTGTATCCAATCTTCTTTGAAAAATGATCCCAATTAAAGTCTAACGCCATCCGCTCATTTTAAGCTATCCAGATATTCCATCCACTCCATTGGCAACATATGCTTCTTCTTATTATTGCACTCCTTGCAGCATGGAACCACATTCCCCTTTGTGCTCTTACCTCCACGGATTACAGGGACTACATGGTCCATAGTCAGTTCAGCCGGGTTGAAGCGCTGCTGGCAGTAATGGCATATACCCTCCGCCACCCTCCTTTTCCACCACTGACTTGCCCGTAACTCCCTCGCCTTTTCCTTCTCCCTGTTAATCTCGGACTGTGAAATATCTGAAATGAAATAATCAGTCATACAATAATCCTAAATCCGGTAATTGGACGCTGATAAACGCAGATAACCAAAAGGCGCTTCTAAGCGACACAGATAATAAAAGGCAGTTTCAGGAAATACATGTATCACCCAAAAGGGGAGTATATTATTTTGTTTGCCTCTTTGAAGTATCATTCTAAATCTGCGCAAATCTGCGTCCCAATGCTTTTGTTAGGATCATCCGAATACGGCAAGGAATTCCCGGCCCAGGAGATCTCTCTGCCAGGACTTTAGGGTTACTTTCATTACCTCTTCAAGAGTGATCGGCGTCGCCGAAGCTATGGCTGAAAGAGATGCATTGGTACATAAGATTGCCGGATCAATAGCCAGCTCGCTAGCTATGCGTGCAGATACTGCCTTGAGACGCTCAAACCTCTGCAATTCAGCCTCATTCCTTCTTGACCTCTCGACCCGTTCAAACCTGGGACACTGCTCAGGAGGGACACTATTTCCATTTTTTATCGCCTCCAGAAGAGATTTGCCATATCTTTCTACCACCCTTTCCGTAACCCCGCGAATATTTCTTAGACCTTCCAGAGTTGATGGGTGGGCCTTTGCAATCTCTATAAGAAGATCGTTTCCCAGCACCTTGAAAGGCGGCCTGTCCAGTTCCCTTGCCTCTGTATCCCGAAACTCGAGGAGCTCCTGCAGAACCGCCAGTTGCCTGCCGTTAAGCTCTCTGACCCCTTTTACAGTTAAAACCGAAACAGGCTGGCGGGGTTTGGCGCGATTAAGGCTCAGGAGATGAAACTCCTCTCTGGCCCATTCCATCCTGCCCTTTATCTCCAGCTTGGAGGCCAGTAAATCCCGCAGACCAAGGAGATGTGCCGTATCGAGCGCCGCGTAACTAAGCATCTCTTTTGACAGCGGCCTCTTTGACCAGTCTGCCTTTTGAAGGCCCTTGTCGATATTGACTTTGAAGTAGTCATTTAGAAGTGCGGCAAGGCCCAGCCCCTTTAGTCCCAGGATTTGACCGGCGATCATGGTGTCAAAGAGGTTGCGGATTTCCATGCCATAATCCTTTGCCAGCATCCTGATGTCATAATCCGCTCCATGAAGGACCTTCTCTATTCTGTCATCGAAAAGGACCGCTCTGAGCGGCTCAAGATCCGGGAGCTTTAATACATCAATGATGTAATTATCTTCCCTGGTTGATATCTGTATTAGGCATACCTTACCTTCGTAACTATGAAGACTGTCTGCCTCGATATCGAGGGCAAAGGAATCCTCACAGGAAAGCCTCCCTGCAAGCTCTTTCAACCCATCCTGATTTTCTATAACCTTATAAGATAACGCCATTTTCACTTACTTTACCAGCCTTCCTATCAACGTGACCTTATCCATGACCTCATCGCCGTGCGGCGCGTCCAACATCTCATCAGTCAGATCAACTCCGCATGGATGGATACCGGAATGCAGGCCGTTCCTAAATTCATGGTTTCCAGTAACATCATAAACCTTATCGTCATAGACAGTATAAGCCGGTCTGCCGTCTTTTCCATCGAACTGTCTCAACTCTTCTTCAGTAAAATCCCTCATCGTCTACCTCTCCTTATTACCTGATGTAGGCCTCAGTTACATACCTTCTCATCATCCTATGTGTGTTAAAGTAGCTAGCGTTCTTCCCTATGGCATTCTGCATCATCCTTATCCAGGTATGTCTTTGATCATAATATGTTGGAATTACCTGTTTTTCCAGCTTCTGATAAAGATCCTCCGCATCCATTTCGTCAGTACTCTCGGTAAGGGTTGTCTCCGTGGGATCCGCCCCTATAGCCCACCCTGAATACCCCTCAATATGTCCCTCTATCCACCAGCCATCCAGGACACTGAAGTTTATCACGCCGTTATGGGCCGCCTTCATACCGCTGGTGCCAGATGCCTCCCTGGGCCTCATCGGCGTGTTCAGCCAGACATCAACCCCGGAAACCAGCTTCAGGGCGAGATCCATATCGTATCCTGGAAGGTAGACTATCTTTATGGCACCCTTGAGCTGCTCGCTCTTCCTGAATATCTCTTCTATATTCTTCTTGCCGTCGGTGTCCTTAGGATGGGCCTTCCCTGCATAAATAAGCTGAAGCTTTCCCTTTCCAATCTTTAAGAGACGATCGATGTCCCTGAAAAGGAGGCTTGCCCTCTTGTATGACGTTGCCCTTCTGGCGAACCCTATGGTCAGCGTATCGCAGTCCATTCCTGCCCCGGTCTTTTCA
>JAENJC010000028.1 GCA_016844545.1 Deltaproteobacteria bacterium
CAGGGTACTCTTACCAGCCCCGTTCCTGCCGATGATCCCTACGACCTCACCTTCATTGACCTCAAAAGACACATCTTTCAAGGCCCAGAGGTTAGTATCATTGTCAGGTGTCAGGTTTGAAGTATTAGATTTATGGCGACGGAAAGGGGCGGTGACGGCCTGCATTATCTCATCGCGCAGGGAGCCATACGCCTCTTTAGCGCCGATCTGGTAAAGCTTGGACAGGTTTTGAACTTCTATGATTGGTTTCATACTTTTTCATCACAAACCTATTTTATCCACAGATGACACAGATTACGCAGATAAAACCCAAAACTTGACTTCATTATTAGCTTTCTTAAAATACATCTCTATCTTTAATAAGTCTCTAAATCATCTGTGAAAATCTGTGAAATCTGTGAACTCATGTTTCCGCATAGCATACTTTTCACCGAAACGGAACAGTTTATAAATCAAACTGCAATATCAATTTACCATCTATTCTTTTGCTTAGGTGCAAATCGAAATAGTTTCTTATACCAAGAAAAACAGAGTTTATAGTTTTTATTTCATCAAACAGCATATTTAAAGCTGCCACATTTTCTTCGTCTTCGTTGCTGTATTCGTGGGATAGTTCATTTCTTAATTTTCTCAGTCTTAACCACTCATCTTTGCTCGGTAATATCGCAAGCTGTTCGAGTCTGTTCAGGACATCCAAAAACGGTTTATTTTTTATATCTTCTTCCAGAAAGATCAGTACCGACTTAAACAGTCTCTCCCCTATTGAATCCTGCAATTTTGAAAACCGGTATACCATCTGATCTATATGCTCTATTTCGTCATCAGTCAAAATGCGATACTTATTTACATCCATGGGAAAAATGACCAAAACCTTATTGTATGCACTGAGCATCCTTCTGCTATGCCTTGCACATTCTGCAAACGCCTCCAATAATTTCAATGGCCTATAGTCGTTCACAACCTCACTCCTTCCTTTTCCGCTATTTCATAAATAGGTTTTTGTTTTGTGTGATTGTTAATGATGACATCTATTTTTTGTTCACCGAGGCCCTTCTCCATGTCCACCAGAAGACCGATCTTCTCCCGAATTATTGCAGATGTTGGCATATCAGTCGTTATGTACAAATCGATATCTCCACCTTTTCTCTCATCATCTACTCTGGAGCCGAAGAGATAGACATCGGCAGTCCCGCCGAAATGCTTCTTTACAGATGATTTGATGATTATTTTTTCTAACGATGTAATTCTCATTTCAACCCGCCTCTAAATCACATCTGCGAAATACCGCTCAACACTGCGGAAATAAACTATGCCACCGATAAAGACAACAAATCCAACTGAGGTTGATATGCCGTGGGAAAATAGGGCAACTCCCAGATTATTTATTCTCCTGAAAATCTTATTTGGAGCCGCAAAGCCGACTGTTATCTGTAGTTGGGCACTGACATCTTTTAAGTTTCTTCCGCAGTTCTTCTGATTTTTGTTTAACAAACTTAATTTGCTCCGCTACTGAGAAACCTTTTGTTTCCCCATAATGCTGGTCTCTAATCTTACGTACCATTTCAACTGCTTTTACTGACGTGTCTACATATATGTTTATCTTCTTCATAGTTTCATTTTCCCATAAAACTTCTCAATCTCTGAGAAGGGAACCGTAGGCCTCTTTAGCGCCGGTCTGGTAGAGCTTGGATAAATTTTGGACTTCAATAATTGGTTTCATACTTTTTCACCGTAAAGCTTACCACGGATTTTCACGGAATCACACGGAACTATCAAAATACTCTCCGCATAAAATCAAATTTTTCAGAGCCAAAATTAAACAAAAGGCCGACCTTTTAGGTTTGTTTGTTTTTAAATTATAAATCCGCCTCTTTCGAGATACTTGTTAGGCATGTTTCTTTTTACCGAAGGAAATTTCTCCTTCGTTGAACTTATGAATAAGCATGGAAATGAGTGATTGATAAGGCAAGCCTTCCTGTAATGCCTTTACTTGAATCTTTTTTAAGTCCCTTTCCATCATCCGAATGTTGATCCGTTTTTGTTTGCTCAAGCTTTGCTGCGCATATTCCTGGTATTCTTTCTTTATTGATTTATTAAAGTCAGAAACCCATTCCCCCTTTTCTAAGGACTTCATAAGTTCTTTTTCTTCATCGTCAAGATATTTTAATTTATTCATCTCCGGCACCTCCCAGATATTTCTTAGTCGCTTTTCGATCCGGTATGATAGTTTTTAAAAATATTTTTTCGTCATCCTCTACAAATGGGACAGCATAAACATACCCGTTAATACTCACATAAAATACCATTTGGTTGGGATATTTCTTGGATTTGGGATGCTTTAAACGATCTAACAAATCCCCGTTTTCTATAGCCAATACCACTTCTTCAAATGATACCCCGCGGAGATCCTTCAAAATCTCGTTTTTTTCGTCGTTCCAATCAAAATATTTCATTTGTATGCCTTTTGTATTCTGTACTCTACAAGAATAACCATTCCCTGTCAAACATCTTATATCAAGTTGTATCAGGTGAATCAGTGTTAGGTGTTAGATTAAAAATTTTAGGTTTAAAGCGACGGAAAGGGGCCGTTATGGCCTGCATTATTTCTTCACGCAGGGAGCCGTAAGCCTCTTTAGCGCCGATCTGGTAGAGCTTGGATAAATTTTGGACTTCAATTATAGGCTTCATGCTTCTTCACCACAGAGACGCGGAGTTTCCTTGAAATCGATTAACAACTCGTTTTATCAATCTACTCTTACTCCTTCGTTTTCATACTTGCAACCCATTTTTTGCCTTTTCCCGTCAGCCGATACTTCTGTTTGCTGCTCTGCGGCTTGTCGGGGATTGTGCGTTCAATAAAACCGCTTTCCAACGCAGGGAGCAGATAAGCCTTGCGGAAATGTTCATCATGTTTTAAGCCAAGCTCTTCCTGCAACTCTTTTCGGCTTATTGGTGTGGCGCAAAGTGGAAGAAGTCGAGTGACTTCCCCGGTGACTTCCCCGGTGACTTCCCCGGTGACTTCCGGGGTGGGCAAGGCTTCTACTCCCTCAGAAGGACGAAAGGCTATAATGACAGATCCGCTCTGTTCCAGCCATACCGGATCGGGAACCGCGACAGCACGACACAAATCAATGATCTTTAGTGTCCCTGAACCCCACTGTTCTATAATCCCGGCACGATAAAATACACTTGCTATTATTGGATTCCACGGGCGTGACTCGTGGGGTTGACGCAATTTTTCAGGAGTGATGCCAAAATGTAAGGCTCCTGGATTGGCAACTTCAAGGCGGTTGTCATACATAGCCACACTTACAGCCCCTCCGGGGATTATATAATCGCGGTGACATAGAGCATTGGCTATTGCCTCTCTAAGGGCCAGCGGCGGATAGAGCGGCGTATCTTCCCGTAGCATTTTCCCTGATATAACCCGTCCAGCTATCGGTATATGATCAAGCAAAAACGATTCCGCACGTCGCAAAATAGAAAAGGCATTTCCCCAGTACTGACGATTGTCTGTAAAATCGGTAAGCCTGCTAATACCCCGGAAGCGGGCAAGACGGATAGCGCATTGCGGATAGAGCGACTTCACCTTATCGCTTTTTCCATAGAGAGCAATTGCCGCATTGAGTAATTTGCCGTCTGCTATTAGGCCAAGACCACGCAGGATGGCTCTAATGTCGCGTTTCCTTGGTGGTTCAAGCCTTCCCTTTTGCACCGCATTATCAACTGTAAGAAGGATTTCCTCTTCGTCCAGGTCATCAATCGAGATCCCTGCCGCTGCCGGTTGATTTTCCCATCGGCGCGTCGCATGAAGCCTTTCGAGTAATCGGTTTTCATATGCTGAACGTGGCATAACCCTTGTTGTAGAAGTATGACGGATATAAGGCCGACCATCGAAAGTATACGGACTATCACCTGAAGAAATCTGTATTGCAATAATAGAAAGACCTTTTCCCAACGGAATAGTTTTTATCTCAGGAAATACCGGCGGTTCAATACGTCGCAACTCGTTGGATAGCTCGTCCATCGTCCGGCTGGAAACCTGCTGGCCGACTATCTCTCCTCTGTCACTTATACCAAAGAAGACATAGCCTCCCTTTCCATTGAGCATGGCACAAACCGTCTTAATTGCCTCGATCCGTTGGCCTGTAGAACGTTTAAATTCAACCTGTTCCGATTCACCACCGGCTACTATCTCTTTTAGTTCAAGCAAATTCATAAAATCCTGTTTATCCTAACCACCACCGCGGTGCCGATAATCCCCTACGACCTCACCTTCATTAACCTCAAAAGATATATCTTTCAAGCCCCAGAGGTTAGTATCATTGTCAGGTGTCAGGTTTGAAGTATTAGATTTATGGCGACGGAAAGGGGCGGTTATGGCCTGCATAATTTCTTCGCGCAGGGAGCCATAGGCCTCTTTAGCGCCGATCTGGTATAGCTTGGGTAAGTTTTGGACTTCAATAATCGGGTTCATAAATCTTCACCGCAAAACACACGGAGCTACCTCACTTATTTTTCTTCTTTATTGTGTGCTTGAATTTCAAAACTGCGAAGTTCAGCTCGATAGATGTCTCTGAATCGCTTGTCTGCATATCGTCATCGAAGATTTCGGAGATTAGCTCTCCGCTTTTTTGCATGAGCGATTTTTGATCGGCCTTATCTTGAACTGTTGATAGCTTTTTAATGCTTCTTGACAGCTCCCTGATTTTCGAGAAAGTCTCAACTATCGAGATCGTCGCTTGGGTTGCTTGGGGGCTTTTGAGGATGGTAGCAAGCATATACAAGCCTTTTTCGGCAAAAGCTTTGGGATTTACCGTAGAGTGTTTTAGCTTATCGAACCGGTGGAATTTTTCCACCAGTTCAATTTTTTCAGATTTCGAAAGTTCAATGATATATCCAGCAGGAAACTTATCAGGGTTATTCGTAACAGCTTTATTTATATCTCTTGTCTCAACTCCATAGAGTTGAGCTACATCGCTATCAAGCAAAACACTTTGCCCGCTTATCTCGATGATTAGCTCTTTCAGGTTTTCGATTTTCACTATATCCATCAATCCACCTCTAAATCACATCCGCAAAATAGCGCTCAACAGAGCGGAAATAGAACATCCCGCCGACAAAGACAGCAAATCCAACTGCGGTTGATATGCCAAGAGATATCCAGGGGATCGGCATATGACCGAGCACAGCTGGCCGGAAGGCCTCTATCACCCCTCCCATTGGGTTTAACATAAGCAGCCAGCCGTATTTATCGCCTATGAGACTTGTCGGGTATATCACCGGGGTTGCGAACATCCATATCTGGACCAGAAAGGGGATTGCATACTGAACATCCCTGTATTTAACATTTAGTGCGGAAAACCAGAGGCCGAATCCAAGGGCATTCATCATGGTAATAATTATCAAAAAAGGGACAAGCAGGATTCCGGCGCTTAGATTAATGCTGTAGTAAACCATCATAAATCCGAGCAATACTGATGCAATAAGGAAATCCAGAAGGGCGGCAATTGCGGTGCTTGCGGGGATGATAAGTCTTGGGAAATATATCTTGGATATAAGATTTGAACCGCCAACAACGCTGTTTGTAGATTGACCCAGGACCGTTGCAAAGTAGTTCCAGGGGAGAAGACCTATATACACAAAGACAGGGTACGGAGTGCCGTCGGAAGGCATTCCCGCGAACCTCCCGAAGAGAACGGAAAATATGAGCATGGCCAGTAACGGCTGTATTATTGCCCATATAACCCCGATGGCAGTCTGCTTATATTTAACCTTTACATCACGCCAGGCAAGGAAATAAAGTAGCTCCCGAAACTTCCATATCTCCCGGAAATTGACAGGTATCCAGCCCTTTTTTGGCTCTATTATAAGGATGTCAGGCATATATTTATCCTTGAAATACTGGTCCACTAACTTCTCGGCAATATCTTCTCAGCCGGAACACCGATATTCAACAGCCCGGTGCGCAGATCTTCCCCCTTTGAAAAACTGGTTATAAGAACACGGTCAAAGGTCATATCTCTCAAATCGGACAGCGGCCTCACGCTGTGGCTGAAGAAGCTTTTATTACTCTTCTCCTTATCGACTACCGCGACAAGTTCAATATCGAACTCCTGAAGGGTTATATAGGCGATCTCGGCCACTTCATCTGCGCCGCAGAATGCGATCTTTTTTACGTTATACCTGTTCAGACTGTGAAACAAGGTCTGGAAGTCCTGTCTGGCGATCCTGTACAGGTTGTTGAAATTGTGGAGATGCTGGAAGGCAAGGCGACTCTTTTCAATAAAACCCTTCGGCGTAATTAAATAGGCGTACCTCTTTGGCGGGATGTCGGCAATCGTTATATACCCCTTCAACGCCAGGTTTTTTATATACGAGTTTACGAGACCAAGTGCTATTCCTAGCCTCTTGCTCAGGTCCCTCTGCGTCACCTCTCCGTTTCTTGAAAGCTCGTCAAGCAGGAGGAGGGAGGTGTATGAATCTTTAAAGTCGCGCTCAATTCCTTTGTTCATATTATGAACATGCTAAATTATCAGCCGAAGGTTGTCAAGCGCTTTTTTATTTTAAATGACTTTGTTATTCCTGATAAGGTTCTCTGAGAGGTGAGGTTTATAATGATGAAATCAGGCAGTCTTTATGGTATTCTTTTTATATCAAGTTGCTTTCAAACATTTAATTATTGCCATTTCTGAAAGCTTACTTGGTATTTATACCCGGATGGGTATTATGCACGGGCATTCAAATGTCTTTATTTGAATGCGAATTGGTATTAGGCATTGCGGGTTTGCTATATGAAAACCATAATACTTCTCACTATATCAAACATATTTATGACCATCGCGTGGTACGGCCACCTTAAGTACAAACATACTTCCCTATTCAAGGTGATCGTGATAAGCTGGCTCATAGCCTTTCTGGAGTATTGTTTCCAGGTCCCTGCCAACAGGATAGGGCATTACCAGTTTTCGGCAGCGCAGTTGAAGACGATACAGGAGGTCATCACCCTTATCATCTTCTGCGTATTTTCAGTTGTCTACCTCAAGGAAGATTTGAAATGGAACTATCTCGTCGGATTTGCAATGATTATTGGAGCGACATTCTTTATATTCAAGGAGTGGTAATCCATGATTAATATTCTTCTTGTAGGAGCAGGCGGCTTTATAGGGTCAGTATTCCGCTACATCTGCGGCAAGACAGTTCATACCATCGTTCAGCAATACCCGTGGTTTCCTTTCGGGACACTGACTGTCAACGTCATAGGATGCCTTGTTATAGGGTTCCTTGCCGGTCTTTCTGAAACGAGACACCTCTTTTCCCCGGAGGCCCGCTTGTTTGTCTTTGTCGGGGTTTTAGGCGGATTTACGACCTTTTCATCCTTTGGGTATGAGACATTTATATTGGCCAGAGATGTCCAGTTTTCTGCTGCATTGGCTAATGTAGGACTTCAGCTGGTTATCGGGCTTGGAGCTGTGTGGTTGGGGAATATCCTGTCCCGTATGGTATGAGGTCAAACCCTTTCCTTGTGCTCGTGCATCTCGTGATGGGGATGGCAGTGGGCATGACAGTGTTCGTCCCGTTTTTCGTCATGGTCATGGGTATGAAAGTGGGTAAATCTGATAGAGTGGGGGACCTCAAGGCCATGCCTTAACATTAAGTCTTCCTTTCCAAGAATCTCCCTTATATCTCCATCTGCCACAACCGTTCCCCTGTCCATTACAACCACCCTCTTGCAAAGCTCCAGGGCCATCTCAAGGTCATGGGTGGCTATGATCTGAGTAATCTCAAAACTGTTGAGCAGGTTTATCAACTCCCTTCTGCTCCTTGGATCCAGGGAACTGGATGGCTCATCAAGCACCAGTATTTCAGGGGACATTGACAGCACGGAGGCTATGCAGACCCTCCTCTTTTCCCCGAAACTCATCCTGTGGGGAAGCCTCTCTTCAAAACCGGCTAAACCGACCTTTTCCAGTGCCTCGCTAACCCTTGTATTTACATCCTCTTCGGAAAGTCCCATGTTTATCGGGCCAAATGCCACGTCGTCGAACACTGTAGGTGAAAAGAGCTGGTGATCGGGGTCTTGAAAAACTACTCCTACCTTCTGTCTTATCTTCGGGAGGTTCCCCTTTTCCATAGGCATCCCCATAACCTTTAGATGTCCGACACCGTTCAATATCCCATTCAGATGAAGGATAAGTGTCGATTTTCCTGCACCATTAGGACCGACCAGTGCTATCCTCTCACCCCTTGATATCGACAGGTTAATATTATCCAGGGCCTTGTTTCCGGTAGGGTAAAGGTATGTAAGGTCCGTTATTTCTATAGCAATTTCCACGATATTAACCCCGCGCCTAAAAGATATATTATAGATATCGTAACAAATATAATATCTGCCATTGTGATTGCCTGTATCCCCAGAGTCCTTATATTGCCTTCATACCCCCTGGCAACCATGGCTGAATATACCCTGTCCCCCCGCTCGTAGCTGTGCAGAAAAAGAGTCCCGACGCTGTGGCCTATGGCCTTCCACTGCCAGAGCTTATTCCCACCAAAGTTACGGGACTCCCTGGCTATCTTTATGTGGCCGTATTCGTCCGCAATTATAAAGAGGTAACGGTATACGAAGGAGATCATAGACACAATGATCTTAGGCATCTTTAGCCCTTCAAGGCCTTTAAGGAGATATGAAAACCTGGTTGTTGATACGAGGATTATCACGGAAAGGACAGAAAAAAATGCCTTAAGGAAAGCCGCTACGGCCGCCTGACTCCCTTTTGAAAATCCGAGCACTAAGGATGCGAAAAGAAAAAAAGGGAGTGCGGGAAGCATCCTTCTCAGTAGGACCTTTGGAGAAAGTCTTGATATGGCCGCCAGGAAGACAACAAGCAGGGAAAAAGGTATTACCCTTAGTGGTCTGTCATTGACTGAAACGGCCATGATGACGACGAAGGCAAGCGTAACGATAATCTTTCCTCTGGCGTCAAGCCTCTGGTATGGCGCATCTATATTGCTGTAACTGTCTATGTAAGTCGGGTCGAACATTTATATCTTTCCTTTCCTGTGCAGTAACTTTATTATCATATACGCAAGTCCAAATATTACCAACACCCCCACAGCCCCAGCCATTGAAGCAGAAATGCCTCCGCTCAGGCCCGGTATCTGATAATCAGGAAGTGGAGATGTGACTTTGGGTGTCCCTCTTTCCAGGAATCCGAGGCTTTCCGCAACCCTCTCCAGCCCATCTGGGAATTCGGAGGCAAATGGAGCGATAAAGACTGCCACTGACATGGAAACAGCTAATAATATCCAGGGAATCGGCCTCCGTTGGACCTTCCTTTCCTCAACTGTCTGAACCCCGTAAAACACCTCTTTGCTTACCCCGCTTATCAACCCAAGGGCGGCAATGGTTATGGCGCCTTCGCCAATCCCTATTATTGCATGAACTCCGGTCATAGCAGGAAGGGAAACAGCTATAGGAATTACCCCTGAGATAGAAAGCTCTGCAGCCGCTATCCCTGCTGCTGTAACTACGGAAAACCATGAGGCTGTAAATACTGCAAAATTAAGGTTCCCTGTTACCCTGTTCAGGCCTTTAAAAGTGAGGTAACCAAGGCCTGCGCCTACTATCCCCATGTTAAAGATATTTGCTCCGAGGGCCGTTATCCCTCCATCCTGGAAGAGCAATGCCTGAATGATAAGGACTGTTGATATCATAAGAAGTGCGGCAAAAGGGCCCATAATAGTTGCTATCAATACCCCCCCCATGAGATGCCCGGAAGTACCGCCGCCAACAGGAAAGTTCACCATCTGGGCCGCAAATACGAAGGCAGCAATGACCCCCATCAGAGGAACCTTCTTTTCATCAAGGTTCTTCGAGACCTTTTTTGAGGCATACGCAACAGCAGCAGCCGAGACTGCTGTCAGTGGCACCCAGACCTTTGGTTCAAGAAATCCATCTGGTATGTGCATAGAACCTTTCTCCGAAATGCAAAGGTCAAACTGCAAAATTCAAACTGCAAAATAAGATTAACCTTTATTTTGAGCTTTG
>JAENJC010000143.1 GCA_016844545.1 Deltaproteobacteria bacterium
GCCCTCTCAAGCCTTGCCCCCAGACCCTTGTACAGGGTAAATCTTGCGCCGGTTATCTTGGCACCCCTGTCAAAATCCAGTATGTCTAGGGACTCACCTATCTCCCAGTGGGGTCTTGGAGTAAAAGAAAACTCCCTTTGACTGCCCCACCTCTTTACCTCAATGTTGTCCCTATCGCTACTCCCGAGTGGAACAGACTCATGCGGGATATTGGGGATATTATAAAAGACACCTTTTAACTCTTCTTCTATCAATGATAGAGAGTCATCCAGCTTTTTGATGTCGGTAGAAACCCCTTTCATCTCTGCCGCTCTGGCATCCAAGATATCCTGGGAAACCCCTTCCTTCTTTAATCTCCCGATCTCCTCAGAAGCTACGTTTCTCTTATTTTTTAAGGCCTCAACCTCACGTAGTGTATCTCTTTTTCTATTGTCAAGATTAGTAAAAGATTCGAGGGACAATCGTTCCTTTATCCCTCTCGTCAGCAGTCTCTCCCTGACCTTTTCAAGGTTTTCACGTAAATACCTGGCATCAAGCATATTAAAAGTAAAACCTTCGCCCCTTTAATTTGAGTTTATAAATTTAGCATCAATATCATATCTCCGTCAACATTTTTTTTGATGTAGAGTTGGAAGATAAAACATCTGGATATTAAGGGCTTACAGTAGAAGGTTGGGAAGCTACCATATCTTTGATTTTATCTTACCGGCAGGCCTTATCAGGACATCCACTAAGGCCTGCTCAAAAAAGTTACCGGCATCCGCGATGGAGGGGGCCACACGGCTGATGTATAACTGCCTCCCCTCCTCAATCTCGTCCTTCAGCACCTCAAATAGGTCATCATGCTCTATCCCTTCTTTAACTTTGGCCTGGTTATAAAGGGCTATGTCGGACACTATAGTCCTGGCGAGCCTTCTAGCAAGTTCCTGGGTTTCTACCAAAGACATCTTTACCTCCTTGTCTTGAAAGCAATATAAAGGGTTACTCCTTCCCTGCGGATGAGGAAGGAAACTGTCGAACCACTTTTTACCGTTGCTATCACACGCTTATACTCCGCAGCATCGGGGATCTTCTTTTGATTAACTGCAACAATAATATCCCCAGGCAGGATGCCGCCCTCATCAGCAGAACTCCCCTCCCTTACCGACTTTACAACAGCACCTTCCTCTATATTAAGGGACTCTTTTATATCTGGCGCTATATCTTTGACAGAGAGACCGAGCCAGTCTTCTTTACCCTCTACTGACCTGGCTGCGATATTTTCCTCTCCGGGCATCTCACCTATCTTCACATTGATTGGATAAACCTTTTTATCCCTTACAACATCAGTGGTAACTATGGTTCCCACTCCTGCAGCCCCCACCAGCACCTGAAGACTCTTGGAGTCTTCAACATCCTTTCCGTTAAACCTCACGATTATATCGCCTGGCTTTATCCCTGCATTTGCCGCCGGGCTGTCTGGATACACCTCATTCACCAGTGCGCCTTTGGTGTCCTTCATCTCAAAAGATTCAGCCAGTTCCTTGGTCAGGGGCTGTATCCCCACCCCAAGCCACCCTCTCGTAACCTTTCCTTTCTTTATGAGGTCGTTTATGATCCCCTTTGCCATATTTACAGGTATCGCAAAACCTATCCCCTGTCCTGACGCCACAATGGCTGTGTTTATCCCCACGACCTCCCCCTGGACATTGAGCAGAGGCCCCCCGCTGTTGCCAGGATTAATCGAAGCGTCTGTCTGGATAAAGCTCTCATATGCCGCTACCCCTACCTCAGACCTTCCTGTTGCGCTTATGACCCCGACTGTAAATGTCCTGTCCAGTCCAAAGGGGTTCCCAATGGCAATAGCCCACTGCCCGACTCTTAGCTTGTCAGAGTCACCCAAAAGAGCAAACGGTTGCTTACCTGCGGCTGTAATCTTGATGACTGCCAGATCGGTCTTGGGGTCTGTCCCCACCATCTTCCCTTTATATTCCGATTTATCAGAAAGCTTGACCGTTATCTCTTCAGCATCCTTTATCACATGGTAGTTGGTCAGGATGTACCCTTCCGGGTTTATCATAACTCCAGAACCAAGGCTCGTACTCTTCCTCTGAGGAGATGGAACGTCTCCAAAGAAATCACCGAAGAAATCCCTGAAAAAAGGGTCTACCTCGAAAGGAGGCCTACCCCTTCCGCCGGAAATGTGCTGAACCGTGCTGATATTGACTACAGAAGGCGTCACCTTCTCAGCAACACTTATAAATGCCTCTTGAATGGACAGGAGGGTCTCGAGGTGCGGAGTTGTTACCGGTTTTTCCTGGGCCTTTTCTGAGGTCTTTGACTCATCGCCTGAGTAGTACTGCTTCTTCTCAAGCTCCACATTTTTGCAGGCGGGGATAATTGCGGCAAGCAGAATGACTGCAGCAAGCCTTATTTTTACAGGTATATCCATTATGCGGAAACTATATACAATACCCCTTGCTTTGTCAATACTTCACATCCTTCAGGAAGAGGCCGTGCGGAGGGGCCGTAACACCGGCAAGCCTCCTGTCTTTCAGGTCAAGCAGCTCCTTGAAAGAGCCGGTTGCCCTGCGTCCCATACCCACATCAATAAGGGTACCGACTATATTCCTGACCATGTGATGTAGGAAGCCTGTGGCCTCGATCTCAAAGACCAGCAGATCCCCTTCCCTCCTGAACTGTGCCGCTTTTACATCCTTTACAGGATGCGGTGCGCCGCATGAAGAGGCCCTGAAAGAAGAAAAATCATGCTTCCCTATAATATGGGTCGCAGCCTCGTTCATCATTTCGACATTCAAGGGATAACGTATGAACCACGAGAACCTGTTCAGAAGGGCCGAAGGGTGCGGCCTGTTGAGTATCTGATAGATATAGACCTTTCCTGTTGCAGAAAACCTTGAATGGAAATCGTCATCAGCCTCACTAACGTCCTTAACGGCTATATCCTGGGGAAGCAACGCATTAAGCCCTCTTTGCAGGGACTCGCATGAAATCACGCGCGATGTCCTGAAATTTGCCACCTGGTTCAAGGCGTGAACCCCGGCGTCCGTTCTGCCAGAGGCCGCAAGGGTCACCTTTTCGTTGACAATCCTTCCAACCAGCTCCTCCATCACCCCCTGGATCGTCCTGGCATTCGGCTGATACTGCCAACCGTGGTAGTTGGTTCCGTCATATTCTATTGTAAGTTTAATATTGCGCATCATTTATATTATGTAAAGCTAGCTTTACGCCGAATTGCAGGTCCCGATCGTTTGAGGAGGATTGCGTCATACTGCATCAAGAGTTCATTTGCAATAGGAATCATGGGATATTGGCCAAAAACTGTCTAAGCACACAAAATTGGATATTATCCAATCACGCAAATATAATGAAATTAGATAGTTGCGTCAAGTTTTTTTTAAAATTTCGTTTTTAAAATTTGCTTGAACCAATAAAAAAATCATGATAAAGGTAAGACCTATGAGGTTCTTGCAAAACTCTAAGAAACGCAGTTTTGTCATTTCGACCAACGGGAGAAATCTTTGTTTTTATTACAGTGAAAGATTCCTCACTTCGTTCACTATTCTATGAATATAGTTCCACTCCTTGACTGCCTTGAGTAAATTAAGGCCACTGAACCTAATTTAGAGAGATAATGAAGACTTACGAATCAGACACAATTGCTGCTATAGCCACTCCCATGGGAGAGGGTGGGATAGGTATTGTCCGCCTGAGCGGTTCTCTTTGCCCCGAAATTGCGGGAAAAATATTTAAAAAGAAGGCTATTGGCCAGTGGGAATCTCACAGGCTTTATTACGGCCACGTTGTTGACCCTGAAACAGGCATGATTGTAGATGAGTCGTTATGCGTCCTGATGAAGGCCCCCAGCAGTTATACAAGGGAGAATGTTCTGGAGATTCATTGCCACGGAGGATCACTGGCAACAGAACGGGTTCTGGAACTAGCATTGAGGGAAGGGGCGAGGCTGGCTGAACCGGGGGAGTTCACAAAAAGAGCATTCCTGAACGGCCGCATAGACCTTACCCAAGCAGAGGCCGTCATAGACTTGATCCGAGCAAAGACATCGGCAGGACAGGTTGCCGCTTCGGAACAATTGACTGGTAGGCTCTACAGTGAGCTCATGGAGGCAAAGAAGA
>JAENJC010000144.1:0-2702 GCA_016844545.1 Deltaproteobacteria bacterium
GCCCTTGTAAAGCACTATGATATTTCTGTGTTTGCCATAAAGGGTGAGGACAACAAGACTTACTACAAGCATCTTAAGGCCGCCCTGGATCACGGCCCTGTTATCACCATGGACGACGGTGCCGATCTCGTGTCCGAGATACATAAGTCATACCCTAAACTCATCAAACAGATAGTTGCATCAATGGAGGAGACCACCACAGGTGTTATAAGGCTTCGCGCCATGGAGAGAGACAAGGCCCTCAAGTTCCCCGTTATAGCGGTGAACGACGCAGACACCAAGCACCTCTTTGACAACCGTTACGGCACAGGCCAGTCCACCATAGACGGCATTATAAGGGCAACTGACCTCCTCATTGCAGGAAAGACTGTTGTGACAGCCGGGTATGGCTGGTGCGGCAAGGGTTTTGCCATGAGGGCAAAGGGAATGGGGGCCAATGTCATAGTTACAGAGATAGACCCGATAAAGGCTATAGAGGCGGCAATGGACGGTTTCAGGGTCATGCCTATGAAGGATGCCGCAAAAGAGGGTGATGTATTCTGCACCCTCACAGGGAACCACTCTGTTATCAGGGAGGAGCACTTCAAGGCAATGAAGGATGGGGCGATGGTCTGCAACTCCGGCCACTTTGACGTGGAGATAGACATACCTGTACTTGCAAAGCTTGCCACAAAGGTGAACAAGGGCGTAAGGAACTTCGTGGATGAATATAAGATGAAGGACGGAAGGTCTATATATGTCCTTGGAGAAGGGAGACTCATAAACCTGGCAGCAGCAGAAGGGCACCCTGCAAGCGTCATGGACATGTCCTTTGCAACCCAGGCCCTGGCCTCAGAATATGCAGTAAAGAACAAGGCAAAGCTTCAGGCAAAGGTCTATTCTGTGGGTGGCGTCGCTTAAGCTTGAGACCATGGGGATCAAGATTGACAAGCTTACAGCTACCCAGAAGAAATACCTGAGTTCATGGGAGATGGGAACGTAAAAAGCTTTGATGCAGGGGCGCATGGTATGCGCCCAAGTGAAACAAAAAGGGCAGCCCAAAAGGCTGCCTTTTTTGTTGGCAAAATACCTTGACTCTATACAAAGATTGAACAATAATCTTTACCGTGCATAATGAAGCCGACACCTGCCGCAAATATGTCTTGCCCAAGCTTATAGATGCTGGATGGGACAACGACCCACACTCCTTCACGGAACAAAAAACCTTTACTGATGGCCGCATTGTTGTTGCAGGAAGCAAGGTCAGCCGTCGCCCACAGAAGCGGGCCGATTATTTATTACGCTATACTCGTGATTTTCCTATCGCTGTGATTGAGGCAAAAGCCGAATACAAGTCTCCCGGAGACGGTCTGCAGCAGGCAAAAGATTATTCTGAAACCCTTGGGTTGAAATTTGCCTATGCCACCAATGGGCATGAGATCATCGAGTACGATTTCCTTTCAGGTGAGGAGAGGCAAGTTACCACTTTTCCTCAACCCGACGAACTCTGGCAGAGACTCCGGAATGGACATGGAGTCAATGATGAAGCCATGGCATCTCGCCTACTCACACCCTCTTACCATCTCAGCGGCAAAAGCCCGCGTTATTACCAGGAAATAGCCATAACCAGAGCCCTTCAGGCAACCCTGCAAGGCAAGAAAAGGATCCTCCTGACTATGGCCACAGGTACTGGAAAGACGGTAGTTGCCTTCCAGATATGCTGGAAGCTATGGAATGCCAGATGGAACCGAGCAGGAGAATACAGGCGTCCTAAAATCCTTTATTTGGCAGACCGCAACATCCTTGTTGATGATCCCAAGGACAAGATATTTGCCCCATTCGGAGATGCCCGCTGGAAGATAGAAAACGGCAATGCCAACAAAGGGCGTGAGATGTACTTTTCCACCTATCAGTCCCTTGCCAGGGATGAGCGCAGGCCGGGGCTTTATAAGGAATATGCCCCTGACTTTTTTGATCTCATCATCGTTGATGAGTGTCACCGTGGTTCTGCATCGGATGAAAGCAATTGGCGTGAAATACTTGAATACTTCAAACCTGCCCATCAACTTGGGATGACAGCAACGCCCCTTTGTGACGACAACCGTGATACATACGCATATTTCGGCAATCCCATATACCAATACAGCCTGAAACAGGGAATAGAAGACGGCTTTTTGGCCCCTTACCGGGTCCATCGAGTTATCACAACATACGATGCCGCCGGATGGAGACCGAGCCAGGGAGACCTTGACCGCTATGGCCGCGTGATACCTGACGGAGAGTATCAGACCAAGGACTTCGAACGTATTGTGGCCCTCCGTGCGCGCACTGAGGCTATTGCCAGACATCTAACAGAATTCATGAGGAAGACAGACCGCTTTGCCAAGACCATCGTTTTCTGCGTTGATCAGGAACATGCCGATGAGATGCGCCGGGCCATTAATAATCTCAATACAGATATCGTTAAACAGTATCCTGATTATGTTTGCAGGGTAACTGCCGATGAAGGAGATATTGGAAGGGGGCATCTTGGCAGGTTTCAGGAACTTGAAACAACGACGCCGGTTATTTTAACTACCTCGCAACTACTCACCACCGGGGTTGACGCTCCAACATGCAAGAACATTGTCCTGGCCCGTGTGATCAATTCCATGACTGACTTTAAGCAGATAATTGGCCGGGGGACCAGGGTACGGGATGATTACGGAAAGCTTTACTTCAGC
>JAENJC010000144.1:2771-6900 GCA_016844545.1 Deltaproteobacteria bacterium
CCTCGACTATACCGGAAGCGCAACAAGGCACTTTGCAGACCCGGATTTTGATGGTGAACCTGCCCTGGTAAGCGAGGAAAATATTGATGATTCGGGGAATACAATCCCTGCAACCTATGAGGTTATAGAGGAATTTCTCATATCTACAGATGAGCCGCAGTCAGACTCTTTTGGGCCAATAGGCGCAAATGAATTTGAGCGCCGCAAATACTATGTTGATGGTGGCCGTGTAGAGATAGCCGCCCATCTTGTCTACGAGTTGGACGCCGACGGGAAACAACTGAGAGTGGTCAAATACATGGATTATGCGGCGGATAAGGTTAAGACGCTGTATCCAAACGCCGCTGTACTCCGGGCTTCATGGGCTGATCCTGTGGAGCGGGCAGAGATTATTTCAAAACTTGAAGAGCGAGGGATCAGCTTTGATGAGCTTGCTGCCTCAGCAAACCAGCCTGATGCAGATCCCTTTGACCTTCTCTGTCACCTTGCATTTAACGCACCCTTACGCACTCGCAGGGAGCGAGCCGACAGACTCCGCCGGGACAAAAAAGACTTCTTCGATCAATTTGGACAGGAGGCAAAGGCCATTCTCAGTGAACTTTTAGAAAAATACACTGAATACGGCACGGCCCAGTTCATCATACCAGAGGTTCTCAAGGTTCCGCCTATCTCGGCACACGGCAATGTGGCTGAGATTATAAATGTCTTTGGCGGGGCTGAAAGTTTGAAAAAAGCGGTAAATAAATTACAAACGCTACTTTATGAAAATTGAGAATGCAAAATGAAGAATGTAGAGATGAAAACTGGTGGGAGTTATAAGCCTCCATTCGATATTCAAGTTAGGGCATTTGATTTTGCCTGTCGCATTGTCAAGCTTTATCAATACCTGGATAAACATGGTGGTGCTGCGCATATACTTGGGAAACAAGTTTTGCGTTCCGGTACCTCTATCGGGGCTAATCTCGAAGAGGCAACTGCGGGGCAGAGTAAACCCGATTTTATCTCTAAATGTAACATTGCTCTAAAGGAAGCAAGAGAGACGCTTTATTGGCTCCGTTTGTTAACGGCATGTGATATCGTGCCTCCCGAACGGGTAACAGAGCTAACTTCCGAATCCAATGAGCTTGTGGCAATACTGACCACTATAGTCAAAAAATCACGCGTGACAGAGAGGAAAAGATAGTATATGCAACGCTCTTCAATTCGCAATTCGTCATTCAAAATTTCTAATTCTCTTACCACTGCCCAGCAACTTGGCAGCATCGTAAAATCAGCCCGCGACATCATGCGCAAGGACAAGGGTCTGAACGGTGATCTGGACAGGCTTCCGATGCTTACCTGGATCATGTTTCTCAAGTTCCTTGACGACATGGAGCGGATGCGTGAGCAGGAGGCGGTCCTTGCCGGCAAGAGATTTCGTCCTGCCATCGACTCACCATATCGCTGGCGGGACTGGGCGATAAGAGAAGACGGAATCACTGGAGATGAACTTATTTCCTTTGTGAACAATGAGGAAGCCATGCGCCCGGATGGGACACGCGGCCCAGGCCTTTTTGCCTACCTGCGCTCATTACAAGGGGCCAACGGAGGAGACCGGCGGGATGTGATAGCCACGGTCTTCAAAGGTACCATAAACCGCATGATAAACGGCTACCTGCTGCGGGACGTTATAAACAAGATCAACGGAATTCACTTTACATCTTCAGAGGAGATACACACCTTAGGCCATCTATATGAGTCAATGCTCAAGGAGATGCGGGACGCAGCCGGTGATTCCGGCGAGTTCTATACCCCAAGGGCAGTAGTTCGCTTCATGGTGGATGTCATTGATCCGCATCTCGGCGAAACCGTCCTTGACCCTGCCTGCGGTACCGGAGGATTTCTTGTAGAGACATATAGCCACCTTGAGAAGCAGTGCAAGACCGTTCAGGACCGTGAGGTTTTACAGGCCAGGAGTATTTTGGGTGGAGAGGCTAAGTCTTTGCCTTACCTTCTTGCTCAGATGAACCTGCTTTTACACGGCCTTGAGTCGCCACAGATAGATCCCGGCAATGCCCTCCGCTTTCCTCTCAAAGAGATTGGGGATAAGGACAGGGTTGATATAATCATCACTAATCCGCCGTTCGGAGGGGAAGAAGAACGCGGCATCCTGTCAAACTTTCCAGAAGACAAGCAGACCGCAGAGACGGCCCTTTTATTCCTTCAGCTTATAATGAGAAAGCTCAGGAGACAGCCAAAACCCGGACGGGCCGGGGTGGTTGTTCCCAACGGCACTTTATTCGGAGACGGGGTTTGCGCCAGGATCAAGGAAGAGATGCTAAAGGAGTTCAACCTTCACACCATTGTCCGTCTTCCAAATGGAGTATTTGCGCCATATACAGGCATCCCGACAAATCTACTTTTCTTTGACCGCTCCGGCCCTACAAAAGAGGTCTGGTATTACGAGCAGCCTTTACCGGAAGGAAGAAAGAACTACACCAAGACGCAGCCCATCCAATTTGAAGATTTCAGGCCTTGCATGGATTGGTGGAAAAGCCGTGAGGAAAACGGGCAAGCCTGGCGTGTTTCGGTGGAACAGATCATTGAGAACGGCTTTAACCTGGACATTAAGAACCCAGCCAGCAAACAGGACTTTGAGCACATGCCGCCGGAGCAGTTGGTGGAGGACATTGTAAAGAAGGAACAGAGGATACTGGAGATCATGGGGGAGATAAGACAGGTGTTGGGCAAAGGAGTTTAGATGCCAAAGAAATTTCAGAAAGATACCCCAGCCATTAAGGAACCAAACCTGACAGACTACGATACCATCCTTGGCGAGGTGGCTGATCTGCTTGAAACTGCCCGCAGGGCCTCCGTCAGAGCGACCAACGCCATAATGACGGCGACATATTGGGAGATTGGCCGAAGGATTGTAGAGTTTGAGCAGAGCGGGCGCACCAAGGCTGACTATGGAGAACAGCTTGTAGAAAGCCTTGCAGGAGACTTGACTAAAAGATTTGGGCGTGGTTTTGGCAAAAGCAACCTTTTCCAGATGAGAGGTTTCTATCTTGCCTATTCGTCAATTTTCCAGACGCTGTCTGGAAAATCTTTAAAAGGTCAGACAGCGCCTGCCATATCTTCAAAATTTCACACAACGTCTGAAAAATTCCAGACACTGTCTGGAAAATTCACCTTAAGCAATATTGCAAAATGCTTTCCCCTTCCCTGGTCTCATTACGTGAGATTGCTTTCGGTTAAAAATCCAGAAGGTCGGGCCTTTTACGAGAAAGAGGCCTTGCGGGGCGGTTGGACTGTACGCCAACTTGAGCGGCAGATAGAGACCCAGTTTTACGAGCGGACAGCCCTTTCCAGGAACAAGGCAGCCATGTTGAAGAAGGGTGAGAAACCCCTGCCGGAAGATGCTGTCACGCCGGAAGAGGAGATCAAAGACCCTTTTGTTCTTGAGTTTCTTGGGCTTAAGGACGAATACTCTGAAAACGACCTGGAAGAGGCGCTTATCCACCAGCTTGAAGGCTTTCTGCTTGAGCTTGGGGGAGATTTTACGTTTGTCGGACGGCAGCGCCGCTTGCGAATCGGAGACGAATGGTATCGGGTTGACCTCCTCTTTTACCACCGGCGTTTGCGCTGCCTTGTAATTATTGACTTGAAGCTCGGCAAATTCACCCATGCCGATGCCGGGCAGATGCACCTTTACCTCAACTATGCTCGTGAACACTGGACGCACCCGGATGAAAATCCGCCTGTAGGACTGATCCTATGCGCCCAGAAAGACCACTCCGTTGCCCATTACGCCCTTGAAGGGCTTCCTAACAAGGTCCTTGCGGCTGAGTACAAGACCGCATTGCCTGATGAAAAGACCCTTGCGGCTGAGGTTGAAAAGACGAGAAAAATACTGGAAGAACGGGCGGCGCTTAAGGCTGGTCGGAGGGGCCGGAAATGACCAAGCCTTGGCCGATGGTGCCGCTGGGAGAAGTGTTGACCCACTATAAAGAATACATTGATTCTCCAGAAGCACGAACCTATCCAAAGCTTTCGGTAAAGCTTTACGGTAAAGGTGTCGCCCTGGATACCCCCGTTGATGGGACTACCCTTAAAATGAAACGGCATCAGCTTGCAAAAGATGGACAGG
>JAENJC010000145.1 GCA_016844545.1 Deltaproteobacteria bacterium
AATTCAGGGGAGCTGCAATACCAATTCGCATTCAAATAAAAACTTTTGAATGCTCAGGTATAATACCAAGTAAGCTTTCATTAAGCTCAATAGTGGCTGTTTGAAAGCAACTTGGCATAAATTAGTTAAAGACACCCTATTGCGCATGCACTCACATCTTCTATAAAAGCCCATACCTCATAAAGACTGCTGCAAGCCCAAGGAAGGAGAAGAACCCCCCGACATCCGTAAATGTAGTCACAAATATGCTGGAGGCAAGGGCAGGGTCTATACGGAGCCATTTCAGGATTAAGGGTATGAGCGAGCCTGACAATCCGGCGATCATCAAATTGACGACCATGGCAAGACAGATGACCACGCCAAGCATGTAATTGCCGTTCCACCAGTAACTTACCAGGGCCGCAATGAGGCCGATGACAAGGCCATTGGCAAGTCCCAGGAGCACTTCCTTCCTCAAAGCCTTATTGGCGTTTTTATAGGTAAGCTCTCCGAGGGCAAGCCCCCGGACGGTTATGGTTATAGTCTGGGTTCCCGCATTTCCACCCATTCCTGCAACTATCGGCATATATACGGCAAGAAGGACCAGTGCCTGTATAGTGTCCTGAAAAAGCGCGACCACTCCGGCTGCAAGGACGGCAGTGGCAAGGTTTATGATCAACCACAGGCACCTCATTTTAAACGATTTACTGACAGGGTCAAAGACCCTTTCATGATGGCTTACGCCAGCCATCTTATAAAAGTCTTCCGACGCCTCCTCTTCCATGACGTCAACCACGTCGTCAACTGTGATCCTACCTACAAGCCTCCCTTGACCATTCACAACCGGGACGGCAACAAGATCATATTTCTTGAATATCCTGGCCACATCTTCCTGGTCTAAGTCCGGGGTGACCTTCGGGAACTCGGTCTCCATTATGCTTGAGACAACTGTTTCCGGCTTAGCCAGGATAAGCCTGCTGAGGGGGATGGAGCCGACAAGTATATTATCCCTGGAAATTACAAATACATTATGAATCTCCCCGATCTCTTCAGATGTGGAACGCAGATGCTCTATCACCCACCCTACAGTGGAATCCATCTTGACTGCCACGAGCTCGGCCTGCATGATACCGCCTGCCGTATCCTCTTCATATTCCAGAAGCTTCTGTACCTCTTCTGCATCCTCCTTTGGGATATGATCCAGAACAGAGTCTGCCATTTCCTCAGACAGGTCGCTTATCAGGTCTGCGGCATCATCAGAATCCATCTCCTCAACCATGTCAGTGAGTTTCTCCTCACCCATACCGTCAAGGATCTGCTCCCTGGATGAGTCGTTCACCTCAAGAATAACCTCTGAAGCGGTATCTGTCTTTAAAAGGTCAAAGACCTCCCTCTTTGTCTCAGGGCTCAGATGCTCAATGACCCTGGCAATTTCGACAGGGTGCATATTTGACAGCCTCTCCACAAGGCCATTCTCACCCTCTTCAATCATCTTATGGATCTCCTTATGGATCTCCGTAAGATTTTCCTGTGACTCTATCATTTCATCCCGTTCCATCAGCTACCGTACCTCTTCTTTAGATTCCTTATCCAGCTTTCCTGAAATTCCTTGTATGTCATCTGAAAGGTATCCTTTATAGACGCCTCAGAGTCCTTTCCATCCCTATAACTGCTTACCAGCTTTGTAAGTATACCCATACCGTATTCGTCCATTATATACTTAACAGCAGATAGTCCTTCTCCATAGGCCACTATGGCCTGGTTCTGGTTCAGCCCCATGAAGGAACCCTCCAGATATTTCAATGGGACAAGGTTCTCAGCTGATGCAAGGTATCTGAACAGGTCATCTCTGCCTTCATTGCGACCATCCTCATACTGGGCTATACCCTCATTCAACCACACAGGTACCCTTCCACCACCCATCCTGTGGACAACGGCGTGGGTATACTCATGGAATATCACCTTTTCCAGAACGGCGGTTCTCTCGCGTAAACCGCCAACCGGTATCCTTATCTTCCCGTCATATATCCCGCCAGACCATGCAGGGGCGCGGGTCACGTCCATGAACTGCGTAGCTGAATAAAGTATAGTTGTTATTGAGTCGTCAGGGTAAAAACCCAAGTCACTCCCGACCTTATGATAAGCCTCCTCAAGGATTATGGCAACAACATGCCCGGCCACATCGCTTTCTCCCCCCTCATACTTCACATTGAAATGGGTACCCTCCTTATTATTGAAGCTGTCCTCAACCTTTGCCTCCCTGGATACCTTGGCAATTAACTGTTGTGCCGTGCTGTTTCCAGGCTCCAAGCGAAGTGCCTCCTGAAAATGCGAGATGGCCTTTTGCAGGTCTTCCTTCTTATAAGACTCAATGCCAAGGGCAAGATAGGCGGCCGCATCTCGCGCCTGCTGATCAACCTCTTCAGTTGCGGCAGTTGATTCTATCTCTTCCCGGCTCAGAGGCACGCCAGATTCAGGGGCTTCCGCACTATTCTGAGTCATTGTGGTATCCTGATTATCAGTCTCAGGGGGGCTAGTCTTTATACTGCCAAGTAACGTGTTTCCGCTCCCCGCAATCACCCTTGTTTTACCACCTTTATCCGGGGTGATTAACCATAGTGTGGTTGTCGAGATGGCGGTAAAGACCAGAACAAGGACAAATATATTTTTTATCTTAGCTTCCATGAGAGTATCGTCATCATAGAAGCGGAAGGCTCTTTAGTCAAGGATTTTAGGATAGAAAGCGATGGAAAATCAGGCATATAAAACTTCTTGACAATAACAAAGGGATAGTTTATTATTACTCGATAATTTGACGCGGGGTGGAGCAGTCCGGTAGCTCGTTGGGCTCATAACCCAAAGGTCAGAGGTTCAAATCCTCTCCCCGCAACCAATCAATTCAAGGGCTTGGAGATTTCCTCCAAGCCCTTTTTTGCTGCACTGTGCTAAAATTGGGCATAATCCATCAACGCGCTGATCCAAGACCTCAACCCCATCTCTCAGACTTTCAGGATAGTGGTATGCGTAACGCTGGGCCATTAGCTGGGCCATTAAATAGGTGTCTTATGTCTCATCAACTTCTCTACTTTGTAGAGGTCTACCCCTGCCTGAGCCAATCTGGGGGCGAAGGTGTGTCGAGATCCTGGAACCTCAACCAAACCTCAACCAACCTCAACCAAACTTTTTATTGACAAGAGCAGTGTTTTACTAATATAATCACTGGATATTTTTCAGGGAGGTAATACCATGCAGTGTCAAACAGTAAAAGTAGGTAAGGAATGCACCTTCTGGGCTACCAGCGGCTGCACCTATATAGGGAGGACATGTTATCCGGTAGTTGAAAGCTGCGAAGGGTGCAACAGGATCCTGACCTTGACGAGCGGCAGATACTGCTCAACATATGCTGACCCAAGAGTTAAATGGGAGAAGAGCTCCTGCAACTTCGGAACCCATGTAAAGATTGAAGGAAAAGTTGAAGAGGTAAAGATGAAGAACCCTCTGAAGGCTTCCAAGAAGGCAGCTGGCGGCGGGAAGAAGTAATTGTAGGAGCAACCCTCATGTGGTTGCCCATGTTGTACATCAAAGGGCGGCTATATGGCCGCCCTTTTTCTTTACTCCACCGTCACGCTCTTCGCCAGGTTCCTCGGCATATCCACGTCGGTCCCCTTATGAACTGCAATATGGTAGGCAAGAAGCTGGAGGGGGACAGATAAGAGGACAGGGGTTAGGGCCTCAGAGGTTTCGGGAATATATATCACTTTCTCTGCCTTGACTGCCATCTCCTTATCTCCAGATGTTCCTACAGCAATGATCCTTCCACCTCTGGCCTTTACCTCCTCCAGGTTACTTAAGACCTTTTCATAGTTTTTCCCCTTAGGAACAAGGACAACTACAGGCATCTCCTCGTCTATCAATGCAATGGGGCCGTGCTTCATCTCTCCGGAGGGATAACCCTCGGCATGGATGTATGATATCTCCTTGAGCTTCAGAGCCCCTTCCAGGGCAATCGGGTAGTTGATACCCCTTCCAAGGTAGAGGAAGTCCCTTGAGTGCATATATTTCTTGGCAAGACCTTCAATCTCATTATTGAGTTTCAGCACATCTTCTATATGCCTTGGCAACTTCACCAGTTCAGAAACCATTTC
>JAENJC010000146.1 GCA_016844545.1 Deltaproteobacteria bacterium
CCTTACCCCCCTTGCCCTTGAGCTGGCCGCATGGGGAGCAAAGGATGCGGAAGAGCTCCGCTGGCTTGATCCCCCTCCAACAGGCGCCCTTGGTCACGCAAGAGAACTCCTTGTGCATCTCGGCGCCATGGACGAAAGGTTCAACGTGACCTCCCACGGAAAGGAGATGGCAAGGATTGGACTCCATCCCCGCCTTGCCCATATGGTGCTGAGAGGTAATAAAATAGTGGTGGGGAATCTCGCCTGCGACCTGGCAGCGATCCTTACGGAGCGGGATGTCTTAAAAATGCAACAGGGGCAGGGAGACTCGGACCTGAGGCTGCGGGTTGAGGCTTTGCAGGGACACAGGGCAAACTACGAAGTCAATATTGATAGGGGAGCTTTGGAGCGGGCAAAGAAGGCCTCTGAGCAGGTCAAGAGACAGCTAAATATTCAGGCAACAGGTGAAGATATTAATAAAATCGGTCTCCTCCTTGCCTTTGCATACCCTGACAGGATCGGCAAGAGAAGGCCTGGAGGAGAGGGGCGTTATCTCCTTGCCAATGGGCGCGGGGCCTTTTTCCCCAGGCCTGAACCTTTATCTTCTGAGGAGTATATAGTGGCTGCCAGCCTCGATGGCAGGGAGAGCGAGTCCCGTATCTTCCTTGCTGCACCTGTCACGGAGGCAGAGCTTTTAGAATACTTTGAGCAGGATATAGTAGATTCAGAATCTGTAAGCTGGGATTCAGCTCAGAAGGGTGTAGCAGCAAAGAGACAGAAAAGGCTGTGGAGTCTTGTGTTGAGCGACTCCCCTATAAAAAATCCAAGGGAAGAAGATGTCCTGAAGGCCTTTCTTTCAGGGATAAGGGAGGCTGGGCTTGATGTGCTTCCATGGGACAAGGTGACCGAAACCTTGAGGGCAAGGGTCAATTTCATGCACCGGACAGGGGAGGGTTTCCCTGAGCTTTCCGATGAGTGGCTCTTGAACAACCTTGATGATTGGCTTGCCCCATGGCTCAAGGGAATGACACGCCTTGAACATCTGAAAAGGCTGGAACTCAGGAGTATTATTCTGGGGATGCTGACCTGGAAACAGCAGCAGGCCCTCGACAAACTTGCTCCTACGCATATCACTGTGCCGAGCGGTTCCCGCATACAGATAGATTATCTGAGCGGCAAGAAGCCGGTCCTTGCTGTACGCCTTCAGGAGATGTTCGGCCTCGACAAGACCCCTGCCATAGGCAATGGAAAGGCGCCTCTTCTCCTGCACCTGCTTTCGCCTGCCGGACACCCCATGCAGGTTACGGAAGACTTGGCAGGGTTCTGGGCCAGCAGCTATCTACTTGTGAAGAAGGACCTCAAGGGACGTTACCCAAAGCACTACTGGCCGGACGACCCACTCATAGCAGAACCCACGAGGAGGGCCAAGAGACGCGGGGAATAAAGATCAAACCTTTATATCCAGCACAGGCAGCCCCAGTCTCTGCCTCCTGTTCTCGCCCTTAAAAAGCTCAGCCTTACGAACGGCGATCTCCTTTGAAAAATTGAACGGTCTCCCTCAATCCTTCTTCAAGGGATACCTTCGGTTTCCACCCAAGGACCTCTCCTGCCTTTCTGTTATCTATAACGCTTCTCTTCTGTTCTCCGGCCTTAGCCGGCGCATGAACCTCTTGCGCCTTTGATCCTGTCAGTTTTACAAGCTCTGAAAAAAGCTCGTTTACATCAGTCTCCCTTCCGGTGCCGATATTTACAGGGCCGCAATAGTTTCTGACTGTGGCCTGCCAGTTGGCCTCAACCACATCCTTGACGTATACGTAGTCCCTTGTCTGCTTCCCATCACCGTTTATAACCGGCTGATCCCCCTTCAACAACTTTGTGGTAAATATGGCTATAACCCCTGCCTCTCCATGGGGGTTCTGTCTTGGGCCGTAAATATTGGCATACCTCAACGCCACGTAATCCAGGCCGTGAACCTCTTTGAAATAAAAGAGGTATTTCTCCCCTGCAAGTTTTGATATCCCGTAAGGGTTTAGAGGGTTTGTCTGGTGAGTCTCAGAGGCAGGGAATGTGTCCTGCTCCCCGTAAACGGCTCCACCTGAGGATGCAAAGACAAACTTTTTGACACCATGATTTGCTGAATTCTGCAACAGGTTCAGCATCCCGAGTATATTAACGTCCGCATCAAAGACAGGGTCTGATACGGAGCGTCTCACATCCATCTGGGCTGCGTGATGGTTGACTATATCAGGCCTTTCCTTTTCAAAGATTGCCGAGATCCCTTTGTCCCTGATATCTATTTTGTAAAACCTGGCCTTTGGATTCAGATTCTCGGCCTTACCTGAAGAGAGGTCATCAACAATTGCAACCTCATAACCCTCTGAGAGATATCTGTCTGCTATGTGAGAAGCTATGAATCCAGCCCCTCCGATTACTAATACCTTTGACATGTTCTTATTCCTCCTTATTTTTCAACTACAGTTGCTGACATCCCCTCGTTTTTCTCAATTCTTGCTGCCTCTTTGTGGGCATCTTCCTTATTTGAAAATGCCCCCAGCCGCACCTTGTGCCAGATTCCTTTCCCTGATGATTCCGATGAGACGATATAGGCCGAATACCCATTTTTTTTGAGCTTTAATACCATCGCATCGGCAAGGGACTTATCTCTCATTGCCCCTGCCTGGACTGCATATACCTTCCTGGAGGCGTTTTTATAATCACTGGGAAGTGATTCCTTTTTATTATTCCCTGGTTTTGCAAGGGTGTCATAAAAAGTCATGACAGGTTTTGATGATGTATTGTTCATGGAAGCTGTTTTGTTATTTTGGGCTGTTACCTGGTCGGCAGGCTGTTCCAGTGGAGGGGACTCGATCCTCATCTTAACAACCTCGCTTTTGACCTCTTTTTCGAAGCCAGGCAGGCCTTTGATATCACTTTTACCAACCATGACCCCAAGGACAAAGGCTACTATAAGGACTATCAAGCCGCTACATAATAGAAGGATTGTTTCCAGGTTGCTAAGGGAAAACTCGATTCTTCTGTCTGCCATCATTGCCTCACATCGATTTTGGAGCAGATACTCCGACCAGCCCAAGGGCGTTTCCAATCACAGTCTTCAGCCCTTTGATCATGACCATCCTTGCCTGAGATAATGGGATGTCATCGGTTACAACCCTGTTTCCCCTGTAATAGCTATGGAAATGACCGGCCAGTTCCTGAAGGTAAGCCGTTAACCTATGGGGTTCAAAGGATAGGGCGGCACCTTCCACTACTTCTGGATAAGCTGTAAGCGCCTTTATTATCCTGATCTCTTCTGGAAGAGTTAAAAGACCAAGATTCACCTTTGATGCAGGGAGAATAGTCAGATTCTTCTCCTCCGCAAATCTCTCTATGTTGCAAGCCCTGGCGTATGCATACTGCATATAATAAACCGGATTCTCAGACGACTGGCTCTTGACCACCTCCAGATCAAAGTCCATCTGGCTGTCAGGCCTGCGGGTAAGGAATGTGTACTTCGCGGCGTCCGCACCGACCTCATCCATTACCTCTTTAAGAGTTATGAATTCTCCCGACCTCTTAGACATGGTAACAGGCTGACCGTTCCTCAAAAGGGATACCATTTGCACGAGAAGAACTTTCAGTGATTCCTTGTCATGCCCCAGGGCCTGAACTACGGCCTTCATCCTTGGTATATAGCCGTGGTGGTCAGCCCCCCAGATGTTTATCAGTGTGTCAAAACCCCTCTGGTACTTGTCGTGGTGGTATGCTATGTCGGAGGCGAAGTAAGTGGGCTCGCCATTTTCCCTTATAACCACCCTGTCCTTATCGTCTCCAAAGTCGGTGGACCTGAACCAGAGGGCTCCGTCCTTCTCGTACATCAGCCCCTTTTGCTTGAGCCAGTCTATGGCCTTTTGCACCTTGTCGCTATCATAGAGTGATTTTTCGCTGAACCACTTGTCGAAGGTTACATTGAAGCTCTTAAGATCTCTTTTAAGCCAGCCGAGGATTTCATCAAGAGCATACGGGCCAGCCTCTTCCACTGTTATATTGCCGCCCTTTCCCAAAAACTCCTGGGCAAGATCATTTACATATTCACCCTTGTAAAGGTTCTCTGACCACTCCACCTCTTCGCCGTTGATCTCCCTG
>JAENJC010000147.1 GCA_016844545.1 Deltaproteobacteria bacterium
GCGCAGAAGTACCCATTTGCATCCGTATGCATACCGCCTTGTCATGTGAGGCTTGCCGCAAGAATGCTTGAAGAGGCCCCTGTAAAGGTCTGTACTGTAATTGGCTTTCCCTTCGGTTATCAGTCAATGGATTCAAAAATTCATGAGGCCTTTGATGCAGTTGGGGCTGGGGCGGATGAGGTGGACATGGTTATGAGCATATCTATGTTCAAGTCCGGGAAGCTTGCCTATGTCCAGGATGAGATCTCAGAGATAGTGTCAGCTATTCATGGAATAACAATAAAGGTGATAATAGAGGCATGCTACCTGACAAATGAAGAAAAGGTAAAGGCCTGTGAACTGGTCGCAAAAGGGAAGGCTGATTATGTGAAGACATCCACTGGCTTTGGTCCTGGCGGGGCAACGGTATCAGACGTGAAGTTATTGGCAGAAACAGCCTCGGGCAGGATAAAGGTAAAGGCCTCCGGCGGCATAAGGAGTCTGGATGATGCCCTAAGGATGATAGAGGCCGGGGCTCTACGGATAGGGACGAGTGCCGGGGTGAAGATGCTGGAGGAGTTTAAGAGAGGTCTTCTCTAAAATTAATCTCGTGGCAACAACCCTCTTTCGTTGCGTTCCGGGATTGGCAGATAGTTTTCTTCCAGGTGCAAGATAAGACGATCTTCCAGATGAGGCGCCCACCCGTCCGAATTACTTTTCCAGCAAGGCAGGCAGACAGTAATTTGATAGCGGGGAATATGATATCCGTTGTATATATGTGGTCCGAACTGAAACTTATTGCCACAGATAGGGCACAGGATTATTACTTGGCTCTCTGACAGTTTTTGTCTCCTGTCGGTGTTTTTGTGCTGCGACTCTATTTGCAGGTAATATAAATGAAATAACGAAAGATGTCTAATATATCTAATTATTGACTGAACGATGTTATTGCTTGTATATTGTCTCAAGTAGTCTGTAGTTTGAGATAGTGATATTTCTGAAATATACTTGGTACGACTATATTTTCATTATAACGATGGAGAGGTGTCTGGGCCTATGAAAGACTTGAATGTGCTTGTAAATAATCAATTGCTTTTTGGTCTTAGTGAATCTCAGCTGCAAATGCTGGCAGATGTGGCTGAAGAGAAGGTCTTTACCGCTGGAGAGACCATATTCCGTGAAGGAGAGATGGGAGATTCCCTCGTAATCATAATTTCAGGAAAGGCAGACCTCATTAAAATCAAAAAAGACGGGAGCGAGATCATACTTGCTACCTGCTTAAAGGGGGCATTCTTTGGTGAGATGACTCTGATTAACGTGGAGCCTCGGTCGGCATCCATAAGAGCTACTGAGGATACGGAGGTGCTCTTCCTTAAGAACACCGCCCTTGGCGATATATTCCAGACGGACAGGGAGCTTTTTATAGACATCTTGATAAACATAACGAGGATTCTTTCAAAGAGGCTGCGACAGGCGAACAACAGGCTGATGGATGCGTAAGTATACTAGGACCGCCTGAAAAAATAGGCGAGAGGTAGGTAATTCTGCCTTCAATTATAAATTTTATTGTGTTACTATCTCTCCCCTATGCATCACTCCGATTTCGTACACCTTCACTTACATACCCAATACTCACTCCTTGACGGGGCAAACCGCATCAATGACCTGATGGAAAAGGCCAGGGAGTTCAAGATGCCTGCTATTGCCATAACCGACCACGGAAATATGTTCGGGGCCATGGAGTTCTATGAGTCTGCCGTTAAGCACGGGATAAAGCCGATCATAGGTTGCGAGGTCTATGTTGCCCCTGGGAGCAGGTTCGAGAAGAGCGGGATAAAGGGTGAGTCCGAGGAGGCCACTGCTTATCATATTATCCTTCTTGTTAAGAATGAGACCGGGTATAAAAACCTGATGAAGCTGGTGTCCCTTGGATATATCGAAGGGTTTTATAGGAAACCCAGGATTGACAAGGAGCTTCTAAGGCAGCACAGCGAAGGGCTGATAGCCCTGTCTGCCTGCCTGAAGGGAGAGATACCTTATCTCCTTACCAGGGGGAATAAGGAAAAGGCTTACCAGGTCGCCGAGGAGTATAAGTCCATCTTCCCTGACAAGCGCTTCTTTCTTGAGATTCAGGAGAATGGGATAAAGGAGCAGGCCATTGCGAACAAGGAGATGCTCACGCTTTCAAAGGCCCTTGATATACCGCTGGTTGCCACCAATGACTGCCATTACCTTGAAAGGAAGGATGCAAAGGCTCACGAGGTGCTTCTCTGTATCCAGACCGGGAAGACGTTGAAGAATGACGATAGGATGAGATTTTCAACAGACCAGTTCTATGTCAAGTCCCCTGAGGAGATGATAAAGGCGTTCGATTACTGTCCTGAGGCTATAAAGAACACTATAGAGATTGCGGAGAGGTGCAACCTCAAGATGGAATTCGGGAAGTACCACCTTCCACATTATCACCTCCCTGAAGGCCATGCCGATATGGACCTGTATTTTGAGGAAGAGGCCAGGAGGGGCATGGAGGAGAGGTTTGCCCTGTTGGCCCTTTCTGAGGACAAAAAAGAGGAATACCGCAAGAGGCTCGACTTCGAGATAGAGATGATAAAGAAGATGAAGTTCCCAGGATACTTCCTGATAGTTGCGGACTTCATCAACTATGCCAAGAAGAGAGACATCCCTGTGGGTCCTGGAAGAGGTTCAGCTGCCGGGAGTCTGGTTGCATACGCCCTGGGGATAACTGATTTAGACCCGATACCGTATAACCTCCTCTTTGAAAGGTTCCTGAACCCTGAAAGGGTGTCCATGCCCGATATCGACGTGGACTTCTGCGTGAACGGACGCGAGGAGGTCATCAAATACGTCAGGGACAAGTATGGAAGGGACAACGTCTCCCAGATAATAACCTTCGGCACCATGAAGGCAAAGGCTGCAATCCGGGATGTAGGCCGGGGGATGGACGTACCTTACAGTGAGGTGGACAGGATCGCAAAGCTTGTTCCCAATACCCTCGGCATCACCATAAAAGATGCCCTTAAGCAGGAATCCAGGCTCAATGATCTGTACAAGTCATCTCCGCAGGTAAAGGACCTTCTGGATATAGCCCAGGCCCTGGAAGGTCTGACAAGGCATGCATCCAAGCACGCAGCCGGCGTTGTCATAGCAAACAGGCCTCTGGTCGAATATACCCCTCTGTACCTGGCGGACGAGGAGGTAATTACCCAGTACGATATGAAATATATAGAAAAGCTGGGGCTAATTAAGTTTGACTTCCTGGGGCTTCAGACCCTGACGCTCATAGAGGATGCACTCATACTGATAAAGGCTGTAAGGGGTGTGACGATTGAAATGATCAAACTACCCCTTAACGATGAGGCCACATACAGGCTCCTCTCTTCAGGGGATACAACCGGGGTCTTCCAGCTTGAGAGCTCTGGAATGAAGGACCTTCTGAAAAGGCTTAAACCATCTACATTTGAGGACATCATAGCCCTTATCGCCCTGTATAGGCCCGGACCGATGAACATGATCCCTGAGTTTATAGACCGGAAACATGGAAGGGTTGAAATCAAGTATGAAATCCCTGAGCTTGAACCTATCCTCAAAGACACCTACGGCGTTATGGTCTACCAGGAACAGGTGATGCAGATAAGTCAGGCTGTGGCCGGGTACTCCCTTGGTGAAGCCGATATCCTGAGGCGCGCCATGGGTAAGAAGAAGGCCGATGAGATGGCCAAGCAGAAGGAGCGGTTCCTGGAGGGTGCAAAGCACAAGAAGGTCAATCCCAAAAAGGCAGAGAAGATCTTTGACCTTATGGCCAAGTTCGCCGAATACGGGTTCAACAAGTCCCACAGCGCCGCATACGCATTGATCGCATATAACACTGCCTATCTGAAGGCCCATTATCCTGTAGAGTTCACGGCTGCCCTCCTGACCTGCGAGGTCAGCAATACTGACAAGATAATAAAGTACATAGGCGAATGCCGGGATCATAATATCACCGTGCTTCCACCGGATGTAAATGATAGCCAGAGGGACTTCTCTGTCATAGACGGCAAGATCAGGTTCGGTCTTGCTGCAGTGAAGGGCGTTGGCGCTGCTGCCGTAGACATTGTAATAGAGGAGAGGGAGAAGGGAG
>JAENJC010000029.1 GCA_016844545.1 Deltaproteobacteria bacterium
AGAATGGTCTCTATAATACCGCATTTCCCCTTTTTGGCTGGTTATGTATTGACAGGCAACAGTGATGCTTGTATACTCCTTTTTCAAATCAATCTGAGTTTCTTGGCGGGGGAAGATATGGCAAAGAAGGTGATACGCAAGAAGATTCCTATGGGGACGGATGAGTTTGTAGCCTCAAGGTCAATGATATTTAAATACCTTTCTGAGAACTTCAAAACAGTGGTGATTGGAACATCTGTGATAGGGGTCGTGTTGATCTCCTATGTTGGATGGGGAACATACAGCAGACAGAGAGACCAGAAGGCTGCGGATGCGCTGAGCGCCGCGATGAAGGTCTATCAGGCAAAGATTGAGCCTGCCGGTACGACACCGGATAGCTTTAAAATAGCGGATGACAAATACAGGGCTGTTATAAATAAGTTTGAAGATATCTCAAAAAAATACAAGAGGCTCGATATCGGTTCCATTGCCTTGCTTTATGCTGCAAATGCCCATTACAACCTGAAGGAGTATGACAAGTCTATTGAGCTTTACAGCAAGTTGTTGACTGGTGAGGTCAAGGATACAAATCTTCATGGGAATATAAATGCGTATAAACTTAATCCTGGTATTTTAAGGGATTCAGCCATTTATGGTATCGCTCACTCCTATGAGCAGAAGGGGGAAATAAAGAAGGGCATAGACTCATTACTTTTCCTGACCTCTACCGAGGATACCCATCTTAAAGAAATGGGGCTTTCAGCTCTCGGAAGACTCTATGAAAAGAGCAACGACAAGGCAAAGGCCTTGGAAACCTACCAAAAGGTAATCTCAGATTTCCCTGAATCGTCAAATCTCTCCAGGATTAAAGAAAAAGTGGAAGGACTAAAGAGCTGATGATGGGTATGAGTAGATTGCAAAGTGCAAATTGCAAAGTGCAAATTGTAAAATTGAGATGGTTTATAGTTTTCCACTTTTCATTTTTCATTTTTCATTTTGCATTTCCAGCTTATGCCTCCGACTGGCCAACATTCCAGGGAGGCCCTTTAAGGAAAGGGGTCTCTGATGAACAGTTTAAAACCCCTGATAGGGTAGGGTGGAGGGTGGATATAAGGGAAGAGCTGCCTCCTGCCTATAAGCCTGTGGAGTTTTCAGTCCCAGTTGTCTCAGGTGATGAGATTTATGTTGGGACCTCGATAAAGATATTCTTCCGCCTTTCTGCAAGGGATGGTTCCATACTCTGGAGCTTTAAAACCCCGGAGGGGATAGAGTCAACGGCTACGATATTTGAAGATTCAGTCTACTTTGGAGATAACAGCGGGACATTGTACGCATTGCAAAGGAAGGACGGGAGCCTTATCTGGAAGCACGAGAGCGGAGGAGAGATACTCTCATCGCCTCTGGTTGTTAAGGGGATCGTATACCTTTCCAATGCGGTTGGAGAGGTGTTTGCCCTGGATGCTTATACAGGGAAGAAACTCTGGCAATACAGGAGACCCGGGCAGAAGGGTTACAGTATAAGAGGTTCCTCATCTCCATCCCATGACGGCTCCAATCTATATGTCGGTTTTTCGGACGGCTTTGTAGTTGCATTAACCCCTTTTGACGGCGCCCTTCTATGGGAGAAAAGGCTTGCAGAGGCGAGGAGTCAGTTTAAGGACATAGATGCTTCCCCTGTGCCGGATGGCGATTCTTTGTATGTGTCGTTTTACGACGGGAGCCTATATTCTTTAAAGGCAGTTGACGGCTCCATAAACTGGAAGTTCGATGACGGTGGGGCAGGGACCCCAGCCATTGGCAAAGATGCTATATTTCTTCCTTCATCCAGAGGTTCTGTTTATTCTCTGGATAAAATTACTGGAAAGCAAAATTGGGCTCATAAACTCGAAAAAGCGATTGCATCATCCATTATTGCAGTTGACGGATATCTTCTCTTCGGCCTGTCGGACAACGGGATAAAGGCCATTGATGCCGAAAGGGGCGAAGAGAAATGGAGGTACGCCCCAGGGTCCGGGGTATACAATGGACTGGCCTATTCCAACGGGAATCTGTATTTCATGTCTAATGGCGGTTTTATATACTCGATACCTTGTAAATAAAAATTAAGGATGAGTACGAGATCATCAAAGGATGTTTCAATTCATCCCTCATCCGTCATCCTTCATCCTTGTTGTTTTTGAGGTCCTCATGCCAAAGCCCCTAAACATAGCCATCCTCTGGCACATGCACCAGCCATATTACAAAGACCTTGTTACAGGTAAGTATTTCATGCCCTGGGTGAGGCTGCACGGCATCAAGGACTACTATGACATGGCGGCCATCCTTGATGAGTTCCCGAAAGTCCACCAGACCTTTAACATGGTCCCCTCCCTTGTTGACCAGATCCTGGATTATGTTGATAACAATGCAACTGACACGCATCTTGACCTTGCCCTCAAACCTGCTGCCGAGCTGACCACTTCCGAAAAAGAGTCAATACTTCAGAACTTCTTCCTTGCCAACTGGGAAAACATGGTTAAACCGTATCCACGCTACTGGGATATACTTAAGACAAGAGGGTTTGTCTATTCAAAAGATGATTTAAAGGACATCCAGAGATATTTTATTACCCAGGACTATCTTGATCTCCAGGTCCTCTTTAATCTGGCATGGTTCGATCCGATATTTAAGGACAATGATAAATTTCTAAAGGGCCTTGTCAAAAAGGGGCGGGACTTCACAGAAGATGAAAAGATTGAACTTATAAAGAAACAGCGGGAGGTATTGGCCTTAATAATCCCGAAATACAGGGAGATGGAGGAGCGGGGGATCATAGAGATATCCACTACCCCTTATTACCACCCCATATTACCCTTACTTTGCGATTCGTTTGCAGCAAAGATGGCCATACCCGATATTAAGCTTCCAAAAAAGAGGTTCCTGCACCCTGAGGACGCTGTTGCCCAGGTGAACAAGGCAGTGGAGTTCCACAAGAGGGTCTTCGGAAGGGCGCCAAGGGGGATGTGGCCTTCAGAAGGTTCCGTAAGTGAAGAGATAATACCTATAATCCATGATGCAGGGGTAAAATGGATAGCAACCGATGAGGAGATACTTGCCAAGTCCATTAATGCCCTCTTTGAGAGGGATAAGAACGAGATTGCAAAGGATGCAGGCACACTTTATCGTCCTTACAACGCGAGGGTGGGAGATAAGGGTGTCAGCATGTTTTTCAGAGACCATTCACTCTCCGACCTGATAGGATTCGTATATTCCAAGTGGGACCCTGAGCACGCATCTCAGGACTTCATGAACAGGCTCCACAAAATAAGAGATAAGCTTCTTACCCAGGGAAACATGGATGAATTTGTCATTCCCATAATACTTGATGGTGAAAATGCCTGGGAGTATTATAAGAACGACGGACGCGACTTCCTCCGCTCCCTCTATGGCAAGCTCTCTAACGATCCCCTTATCAGGGCTGTAACCATGAGCGAATACCTTGAGGGCAACCCGCCTAATGCGGCTCTTCCTAAGCTCTTCTCTGGTTCATGGATAAACCACAACTTCAGGATTTGGATAGGTCACGAAGAGGACAATACTGCCTGGGACCTGCTTGAAGATACAAGAAGTGCGCTGGTAGAGTTTGAAAGAGAAGGTACGGCAGACAAAGCTGCAATTGCTAAGGCATGGCAGGAGATATACATAGCAGAGGGGAGCGACTGGTGCTGGTGGTACGGGGATGAGCACAGCACTGAGAATGACGATGCCTTTGACGAGCTCTTCAGGAAGCACCTGATGAACGTATACATGCTCGTAGGAAAGGAGATACCTGAGGAGCTATTCATCCCTGTCATCAGGGAAGACAAGGTATGCAAGCCTACCATAGACCTGGTCTCCTTCATATCTCCGACCATAGACGGCGAGGTCTCCAACTATTTTGAGTGGCTTTCCGCCGCATATTACGATGTAACAAAGGTTGGCGGCACCATGCACAGGGTTGAAAGCATTGTTTCCCACATATATTACGGCTTCAACCTCGCCAATATGTATGTCCGGCTCGATACAAATCTGACCCTGATAGGAGGCGATAAGGGGGAGTTCACATATACTGTAAATATACTTAACCCAACGCAATATAAGATAGAGGTTCACTGTTGCAGAAAGGGGGAGGGCCTGACTTATGACGGCGCGCTGTATCGAGAAATTGACGGGAAGTGGGTAATTCAAAAATCTCTGGTAAGGCTTGCCATAAAAGATATTATCGAGATGGAGATACCGTTTGCAGATATCAATGTATCCAAGAAGGACCAGGTCCAGTTCTTTGTTACCGTCAAGAAAGGTGGAACTGAGCTTGAGAGGTGGCCGAACAGGGGGTGTATCATGTTTGAGGCCCCTACCGAGGACTTTGAGGCTATCATGTGGAGGGTATGAATAATTCAGGACAGTTTGAACAGATCGAGGTTCCTTTCAAGGTTGAACCTCATCACTCCGGACTCCGGCTCGATGAGTTCATGAAGACAAGGCTTCCCAGTTATTCGAGAAACGAGATCCACAATATAATTGAAACAAGGCTTGTCCAGAAAGTAAGGAAGCTCAAGAAGGGTACCATCGTGAGGACAAGCGATGAAGTGGTCTTCCTTTATGATAAAAAGGAAGAGGCGGTTCAGGATGTAGATATTCCTGTCCTCTACGAAGACGACCACCTCCTTATCGTCAACAAGCCGCCCGACATGTCTGTCCATTCCAATAACCCCTGGGGCAAAAACGACCTTATTCAGCAGCTCAGAAGACAGAGAAACTCCAGAGAACTCTATCTGGCCCACAGGATAGACCGTGAAACGAGCGGGCTTGTCCTTATCGCAAAATCCATCACAATAGCAAGTAAGCTTGGAGAGGCATTTTTCGGAAGAAAAGTAGAAAAAGAATACACGGCATTGGTGTTTGGCGAAATGGCGGATGATAATGGGGTTATAGACCTGCCCATATGCGGGGATAAGAAGGCTGTCGTAAGGGTAAAGATGACAGCAGACAGAGACTCAGGTGCACCCTCCATAACAGAGTACACGCTTTTAAAGAGGTTAAATGGATTCACTATGGTGAGTGCCAGGCCAAAGACAGGGCGGCAGCACCAGATCAGGGTTCATCTTTCAGCCATCGGTCATCCTCTGGTTGGAGATAAGATATATAAAGATGAGAAGCTATTTCTAAGGTTTATAAAGGATGGATTTACAGAAGAGCTTAAAAAAGAACTTCTCTTGCCGAGACATGCACTTCATGCATCAAGGCTTTCATTCAAACATCCGGTTACTGGAATTCAACTTAATATTGAAGCCGAGATGCCCGATGACTTGATAACGTTTATAAAGAAAGTATCATAACTATCTGACTTATTGGGACTAATAGTGGTAAAGTAGTGTAGAAATACTTCTCTCTATCACTACCTTTAATGTCGCATAAGATATATTATGTAAACTTTTATATATCAGTTATCTACTCTTCATATCATAATTCTACTTGTCTATGGGTGCTTACTTGCGCTACCCAACTATCTGTTCTATACTTAAACCAAAATGTAGTACTAAGGGGGTGAATGGATGAGTCTGCTGCGGCATTTCATCATTATTGCAGTGATAACCATGGGCAACGGAGCTTGGGTATGGGCGGCGGAGATATCGCCAGCCCCCCGCTACGGTACAGGTGTCTTCTTTGACCAGGGGACAAGCCTCCGCCCTGGTGATTTCTCGCTGATAACAGATGGAAAGGTTACGAGTCTTGCAAAGGACAGCACCCCTAGTGGGACGAGTATAGCCGAAGCCACCGCAGCTGCTGATAGATTCGGGCTCGGCATCTTTCTGGAAGAAAACATCGTTGGGCGCATGGCAGGGGCGCAGGTAGCAAGCGGATATACGGTTACCGGCGCTGCGGAGGGAACGGTGGTGCAAGGCCTCATGTTCTCTATTTCAGGCAAGGCCCTCGCAAAGGAGACGGGCAACTTTGGCGTGACCCTCATTGTACTTGATTACTGGGGAAACTTTTTGGCCGAAGTGGCCTTTAGTGGCGAGAGGATGATAGACGAGGATACTCGGAGGGTTTTTGAGAAGGATTCCTTCGCAGGAACATATTGCCCAGATCCGATAAGGTTTCCCGGTTCATGCAACGACCCCGAAAACCCGGCAAAATCTAAGACCGTCTGGTTTTCCGGCGAAGGGACGAGTGCCACCCTGCCTCTCTTTCTCCCTGTGCTGAAAAATAACGGAATTATAGTGGAACTGTGGGGTAACACGGACAATGAAGTCCGGGTGGATTTCCTGGGCGCTGCTAACCTGACCGGTTCCCCTCCAATCGGCGTAGTGGTCACGCTCTCCACCGGCCAGACCTTCGGCAACCCACGGTAGGTCGTGAAAACTATGTTCAGGTACGGTTTAACGACTTATGACTCCCCTCCGCTTATTTCCTTCACCGGATACCACCTCCTCTCAAATCAAACTACCATCGTGGCCCAGAGAAATAATAGTTTGACAAATTTGCAGATGTGATTTACTTTATACCGCTGTATTTAAAGGATTTAACCCTATATTCAATATCATGATTCTAAGGAAAAAAAGATGACTTCTTATAATCTGACCCACTTAAAGCAGCTTGAGGCGGAATCAATCCACATCATACGTGAGGTGGTGGCCGAGTTTGACAACCCTGTTATGCTATATTCCATAGGGAAAGACTCATCTGTACTCGTTCACCTGGCGAGGAAGGCGTTTCACCCAGCTCCTCTTCCGTTCCCTCTACTCCATGTCGACACAACCTGGAAGTTCAGGGAGATGATCAGATTCCGAGACAGCTTCTGCAAGAAACACAAGTTTGAACTCATAGTACATATCAATAAAGAAGGCGTAGAGAAGAATATCAACCCCTTTGACCACGGCTCCAGCATATACACAAACGTGATGAAGACCGAGTCCCTTCGCCAGGCCCTCGATGCCGGAGGATATGATGCGGCCTTTGGAGGAGCAAGGCGTGACGAGGAGAAGTCAAGGGCCAAAGAGCGCATATACTCTTTCCGGGACAGAAAGCACCAGTGGGACCCAAAGAACCAGCGTCCTGAGCTCTGGAACATATACAACGGAAAGGTCAAAAAGGGCGAGTCCATCAGGGTCTTCCCCTTATCCAACTGGACTGAACTCGATGTCTGGCAGTATATCTATCTGGAGAATATAGAGATAGTGCCTCTTTACTTTGCTAAGGAGAGGCCTGTTGTGAAACGGGACGGGAACCTTGTCATGGTGGATGATGAGCGCTTCAGGTTTCTTCCTGGGGAAAAACCGGAGATGAAGACGGTCCGCTTCCGTACCCTCGGTTGCTATCCCCTTTCCGGGGCCATAGAGTCAACCGCCGCCACCCTCCCTGAGATCATCCAGGAGATGCTCCTGACAAGACAGTCAGAGAGGCAGGGGCGTATGATAGATCATGACGAGGCGGCCTCCATGGAGAAGAAGAAGCGGGAGGGTTATTTTTAGATGGTTAACGAACAGGAACTGATAGAAAAGGATATCCTTGCCTACCTTAAGCGCCAGGAAAACAAGGAGCTTCTGAGGCTTTTCACGTGCGGCTCTGTGGACGATGGGAAGAGCACCCTTATTGGGAGGCTTTTACACGATACAAAGCTCATTTACGAAGACCAGATGGCCTCCTTAAAAAAGGACAGCGCAAAGAAAGGCTCGGCAGGTGATGAACTGGACCTGTCTCTACTCGTTGACGGCCTTGCAGCAGAGAGGGAACAGGGGATCACTATTGATGTTGCCTACCGCTACTTCTCAACGGAAAAACGCAAATTTATCATTGCCGACACACCAGGTCACGAGCAGTATACCAGAAACATGGCAACCGGCGCATCCACCTGCGACCTGGCAGTTATTCTAATAGATGCCCGTTACGGCGTACTTCCGCAGACCAAGAGGCACTCCTTCATCTGCGCCCTCCTTGGAATAAAGCATATCCTGGTAGCCGTCAATAAGATGGACATTGTAAAGTACGACGAAGATGTCTTTGACAAAATATGCAAGGATTACACTGCGTTCTCTGCAAGGCTTGATATCGCCGACATCCACTTTATTCCAATCTCTGCCCTTAAGGGTGACAATGTGGTTGAGGCCAGCCGGAACATGCCCTGGTTCAAGTCTGGCCCACTCCTCAACTACCTTGAGACCATACATATATCATCAGACCGGAACCTCATTGACCTTCGCCTTCCTGTCCAGTATGTGATCCGCCCGGATCTTAATTTCCGTGGTTTCGCCGGGACTATGGCATCGGGGATCCTTCGTCCCGGAGACGAGGTCGTCGCCCTTCCAAGCGGGCAGAAGAGCCGCGTAAAGGATATTGTCACCTTTGATGGGAACCTACAGGAGGCATTCCCGCCCCTTGCAGTAACAGTCACCCTCGAAGACGAGATAGACATAAGCCGCGGCGACATGTTGGCCCGCCCCGACAATATACCAAGGGTCGGGAGGGACTTGGAGGCATTGGTTGTATGGATGACGGAGCAGTCTATGCTCCCTGGGAACAAATACCTGTTCAAACAGACATCTAACCTGGTAGGAGGGACTGTTTCCAGCCTCCACTACAGGATTAACATCAATTCCCTTGACAGTGAAGAGACAAAAGAGCTGAAGATGAATGAGGTTGGACGCTGCCATATTTCTCTGGAACGTCCCATACCATTCGATGCATACAAGAAGAACCGCAGCACCGGCGCCTTTATCATAATAGACAGGCTCACCTTCAGCACAGTGGGCGCAGGAATGATCATTGACCGTGAGGCAGCGCGTGGTGAGGCCAAGAGCTTCTGGGATATAGAAGTATCAGATGAGCTCCTTCAAAGACAGACAAGCCGAGTGTCGGAAGGTGAAAGGCTGGAGCGCTATGGCCACATGCCCTTAACTATATTGCTCACAGGCCTCACTGCCACAGGGAAGACGACCATTGCCTATGCCCTGGAACGACGCCTCTTTGATAACGGAAGGGCTGTTACGGTCTTAGACGGCGCAGAGATGCGGCTTGGGATCAGCAAGGATTTGGGTTACACCGCAGGAGAACGTTCTGAAAATATGCGCCGGGCCGCAGAAGTAGCTCGTATTATAAATAATTCCGGCCTCATCTGCATCTGCGCCTTTGTCGCTCCAAGCGAAGATGTCCGGGAGAAGGCCCGCAAACTCATAGGAAAAGACCGGTTTATAGAGGTCTATCTTACCGCTTCAAAAGAAGAGCTTCACAAGCGCGATACGCAGGGTGTCTACCGGAAGGCTGAAAAAGGCGAGCTGAAGGAATTCCCTGGAGTATCGGCGCCTTATGATGTGCCAAGGTCGCCAGACCTCGTTTTGGATACCGATAAGCTGAAAGTTGAAGAGTGTGTTGACCGGATTATACGTCTCATAGAGAGTAAATAAAAATACTCTGCTTACCGTCATGATTTTTCACCCTATCTACATGCAATGCGATATACTGCCTTCCTAAACTGACATGTCGAATATTCGACACCCACAGCACCGATGAAATTTTAAACCATCCCCCATTCCCCATTCCCGGTGGGAAGGGGGAGATTTTCGTAAAAGGAGAAAATGTGAGTAATCTTTCAGCAGGAAAGGATGTCGACTCTTATTGCACAAAGTGCAAACGTGAGCTTGGACACCTGATAGTGGCTATGGTTGGAGATAAGATTGCAAAGGTGAAGTGTAATACCTGTGACGGGATCCACAATTACAGGGTACTCAAGGCTCAGAAGCCCGCCGGGACTGCGAAAAAAGCAACAACCCCCAAGATACCGAAGGAGATAGGTAAGCCGCCAGAGGTCTTGTGGCAAGAGCGCATTTCAAAGGCAAGAGGTCCTGAAATCCCCTATGGAATGGGGAGGGCTTTTAAAGTTGGAGATATTATATCCCATGAACTTTTTGGTAAAGGGGTAGTTCTACAGGTAGCCTCTAAAAAATGCACAGCAATATTCGTAGACAAGGAAAGGATAATGGTATCGGC
>JAENJC010000148.1 GCA_016844545.1 Deltaproteobacteria bacterium
GGTGTTTGAAGACGATGTGGACATCTACTTTGCGAGGCAGCTTATCCTTGAAAGGCTTATAGAGGCAAAGGGAAAGTTACCGGCAGGGGTTGAACCTGTCATGGGGCCTATAACAAGCGGGCTTGGGGAGGTGTATCAGTATACGCTTGAGAAGAGTTCAGAGTTAAAGGCCCAACTTGAAACTCAAAACTTAAAACTCGAAACTGATTTAATGGACCTCCGCACCGTCCAGGACTGGATCGTAAGGCCTATACTCAAGACCGTTCCCGGCGTTGCAGACGTCAACTCCTTCGGCGGATACGTGAAACAGTACCAAGTCTTGATAGACCCGGATCGGCTAAGGAAATATGACCTGACACTGAAAGATGTCTTTGAGGCCGTTTCAGAGAACAATGCCAATGCAGGCGGGAACATCATTGAACATTCGTCAGAGCAATACATTGTCAGAGGCGCGGGACTCATTGCCTCCCTCCAGGATGTTTCAGATATCGTTGTCAAGGAGCATGAAGGGACGCCGGTCTTTGTGAGAGATGTGGCAGAGGTCAAGTTCGGCCCTGAGACGAGGCAAGGCGCTGTTGTAAAGGATGGCAAGAGTGAGGCTGCCGCCGGTATCGTCATGATGATAAAGGGAGGGAACAGCAAAGAGGTAGTGGCAGGGGTAAGGGCCAAGGTGGATGAGATCAATAGAAGCAATATCCTGCCGGACGGAATAAAGATAATACCCTTTTATGACAGGACGGAGCTTGTTGAGAAGTGCATAGAAACCGTCACAAAGGCATTGGAGGAAGGGGCCATCCTTGTTGTGGTGATCCTTTACCTATTCCTGCGAAACTTCAGGGGTGCTCTTGTTGTGGCCCTGACCCTTCCCCTGGCTGTCCTTGCGACATTCATAATCATGTGGAAGACAGGGCTTACCGCAAACCTCATGTCCCTCGGTGGCCTTGCCATATCCCTTGGGATGGTGGTTGACGCCGCCATCATACAGGTGGAGAATGTCCAGAGACACCTTTCGGAAAGGGGGTCAGAAGAACATAGACTTCCTGTTATTTTAGAGGCTATCCTTGAGGTGAGGAAGCCCTCACTCTTCGGGGAATTGATTATTGCCATAACCTTCATTCCGATCATGACCCTTCAGGGGATGGAGGGACAGATGTTTGCGCCTCTGGCATTTACAGTGGTTATTGCCCTTTTTTCATCGTTGATACTCTCCATATTTGTGATTCCCGTCCTCTGCTCCTTCCTGATGAGGGGAGGGGAGGAAAAGGAGAGCCCCTTAATCCGCTGGCTGAAGATACCTTATATCCCGCTGCTAAGATGGGCAATGGGGCGGCCAAAGGGGGTCACTGCCGCTGCTGCCATCCTGCTGGCAGGGAGTCTTGCCCTCTTCCCGTTCCTTGGGACAGAGTTCATCCCCACGCTGGACGAGGGGTCTTTGAGTACGCAGGTCATAAGGCTTCCGAGCATCAACCTGACCGAATCCGTAGAAATAGAAAAGAAGGTACAGCAGGCCCTTTTGAAATTCCCGGAGGTGGAGACGGTCGTCTCAAAGATAGGCTCAGCAGAGATCGCCACAGACCCCATGGGGCCAAATATCAGCGATCCCATAGTCATCTTAAAGCCCAAAAAGGAGTGGAAGACTGCCGGTACAAAGGAGGAACTCATTGAAAAGATAAGGGAGGAGCTTGAAAAGATACCGGGCATCGGCCTTAACATCACCCAGCCCATTGCCCTGAAGGTTGATGAACTGATCTCCGGGGTCAAGTCCCAGATAGCAGTAAAGCTTTTTGGCGACGAGATGGATGTCTTAAAGGAAAATGCAGATGAGATTGCGAAGGTGATCTCCGGCGTAAAAGGCGTTGCAGACCTGAGGGTTGAACAGACTGCAGGGCAGCCGTATCTAACTATAGACATAGACAGGAGGGCCATAGCCAGATACGGGATAAACGTGGCGGACATCCACGAGATCATAGAGATGGCCATAGGAGGGAAGGCGGCCACTGAGGTGTTTGAGGGGGACAGGAGGTTTGCAGTCCTTCTCCGGTTCCCGGAGGAAAAGAGGAACAGCGTCGAGGCCATAGGAAGAATATTTGTGAAGTCTGCGAGCGGTGCCAATATACCTCTCTCAACACTTGCAAAGGTATCCATCTCCGAAGGCCCTGTCCAGGTGAGCAGGGAGAACTCAAAGAGGAGGATCGTTATAGAGTGCAATGTGGAGGGAAGGGATATCGGCGGCTTTGTTTCAGAGGCGCAAAAACTTATTGCTGAAAAGATAAAACTTCCCTCAGGTTATTACATAACCTGGGGCGGGGCCTTCGAAAACCAGCAGAGGGCCATGAAAAGACTCTCCATCGTGGTCCCCCTGACCATAGCCCTTATCTTCTTTCTGCTCTTTACAACCTTCAATTCTATGAGGTATGCAGGCTTGATAATACTGAACCTCCCCTTTGCCATGATAGGCGGTATATTTGGCCTCTGGATTTCAGGCCAATACCTTAGCGTCCCTGCCTCCGTCGGTTTCATAGCCCTGTTCGGCGTGGCTGTCTTAAACGGAGTTGTCCTTGTCTCTTATATAAACAGGCTAAGGGAAGACGGGATGGAGCTTAATGAGGCTATTATAACAGGGTGCGAGAAGAGGCTCAGGCCTGTTCTTATGACGGCACTGGTTGCCATCCTTGGGCTTATTCCAATGCTCTTTGCCACAGGGCCGGGTTCTGAGGTCCAGAAGCCATTGGCAACTGTGGTTGTTGGAGGATTGATTACATCGACCATATTGACATTGATCGTCCTTCCCGCACTTTACAGGTGGGTGGAGGGAAAAAGGTCATAAATTGGAGAGATAAGCAAAGAGGAGTTTGAGGAAAAGAAGAAGGAAATCATGTAAGAGAGAAGAATGACAGTGTCATATTTTCTGATGGATTCTTCAAGACCCTTCAGGTAACATATCTTAGAATGCCAGAAGACACCAGTGACGAGTTTGCCATGCATTTCGAATACGGAACTGGCATATTTCCCTAAGGTGAAGGGAGAACATCCAAGCAAAGTCGAGGTTTTATGCGTCTTACATTTACAAACCTTAAACTGTTTGTTGCGGAAACAATCGTTGCTGTAAACCTGTTATTCCTGCCCGTCTGCCTTGCAGAGGTGAAGCAGGAGCCTTTTGGCATTGATGTCTCAATATCCGACAAGGACATCCGGCAGGGAGACATCGTACTGGTAACGGTAAGGGCTCCAGGGATATCATCTCTAAAGGGTGAGTTCCATAATAACCCCATCTTCTTCAGCAAAACAGGAAATGGTGACAGCTTTACAGGTATTGTCGGGATAGATATGACCCTTCCTCCTGGGAGAAACCATCTGACCCTTCGGGGGGTTAAAGGCGAATCTGATGTTGTTTCGGAGATGGAACTGGACGTGAAGGAGAGGAAATACGAAATAGAAAGATTGACCCTGCCGGAAAAGATGGTGGAGCTTGATAAGGAGGCGGAGGAACGGGCTGACAGGGAGGCGCTGGAGTTAAAGGGCGTGTGGGAGGAGGTGAGCGGTGAAAGACTCTGGGATGGGAAATTCGCGCTGCCGGTAAATGGCGATCTGATTTCGAACTTCGGGAAGAAAAGGGTACTTAACGGCAAGGAAAAGAGCCCTCACAACGGGATAGACATAAGCGCCCCTGAGGGGCGAGAGGTCATTAGCCCAAATAATGGAAGGGCGGTCTTCGCAGCCGAACACTTTTTTGGAGGCAAGACGTTGGTCATTGACCACGGCCAGGGGCTCTATACAACCTACCTGCATCTCTCAAAGGTATCCGTTAAGGTGGGGGATATGGTAAATCGCGGCGACATCATAGGACTTGTAGGGAAGACCGGGAGGTCGACAGGTCCTCACCTCCACTGGAGCTCGAGGCTTAATAAGGCAAGGATTGATCCCCTGAAGCTATTCTCTTTTTAATTGTCAGCATTTTGGGCCGGCCTTCCTGGATGCTAAAAGAATATGTCCCTTTCCCCTTTTTTTATCCTTTCAAGCCTCTCCTCCGTCTGCCTCCTGATTGCAGGGTTTTCCATTGAGCCGAGGGACTTGGCTATGGT
>JAENJC010000149.1 GCA_016844545.1 Deltaproteobacteria bacterium
ACGGTTGCTCTTTTCTCTTCAACAGCACGAAGAAGGGTCCAGCTTTTCATAAACAGGCACTTTTATAAGCACAAATACGAATTCCGGGACAAGTGGATGGAAACCACTGAGAAGGTCAGCACGCGGAGAAGTGTACAGGAGTTATCCGGCACTCTTACCAAAATGATACGGGAGACTATGGCCCCCGCATTTGCCGACCTCTGGCTTTATGAAGCATCTTCAGGTCGTTACGTGCGCGTTGGCGACGATAAAACAAAGATTATCGACAAGGGGCATCCGCTTCTGGAGCAGATAAGTGACAAAAAGGGGCCGTTCTTGATTAGAAACCACTCCCACCCAGTTGATGATGATTGTGTCTTGTGTGCGCCTCTTCTGGCAGACAGCGATATTATCGGTTTCATGCTGCTTGGCAAGGATATCTCAGGACAAACATACCGTGAGGATGACTTTGAGCTCTTAAAAGCTGTGACAACCCAGGCCGCATTGCAGATAAATAATATACGGCTTGCCCAGGAGCTTTTAACAGCAAAAGAGATAGAGGCCTTCCACAGGATGTCGTCTTTCATTATGCATGACCTGAAGAATCTTACGAATTCACTGTCTCTCGTCAGCCAGAATGCGAAGCACCATATCAGTAATCCAGAATTCCAGCAGGATGCCATAAAGACCATAGACAGTACGGTGTTACGTATGAAAGACCTGATAGAAAGACTGTCATACGTTCCGAGAGAACCTGAACTAAGAAAGGAAATGATAACTATAAAAGCCCTTATTGATAAATCGGCATCAGGGGCAGGGGTATTGAGCCATGGTAATATTGCTTTCATCAATGCGATTGATGGAAATTTGCTGTTTTGCGTTGACCCGGATGCAATGGAGATGGTATTTTTGAACCTCTTTAAAAACGGTATGGAGGCCATTCAGGGCAGAGGTGAGATCAGAGTTGATGGTTCTGTATACGATAAGTGGATAGATATATCCATCTCAGACAGCGGTACTGGGATGCCTCAGGAGTTTATTGAAAATTCATTATTCCGCCCGTTTAAAAGCACCAAGAAGAGCGGCTTTGGCATAGGCCTGTATCAATGCAAGGCCGTCATAGAGGGGCATGGAGGAAAGATTAGCGTGGAAAGTATAGAAGGGAAGGGAACTACCTTTAGAGTGAGGTTACTACTACATGGATAAGCCTAAGCTGTTGATAGTCGATGATGATGAATCAATCAGGACCCAGATGAAATGGGCGTTGGCAACGGATTATGAAGTCCTTCTTGCCGGTGACGGTGAGAAGGCGATGCAGATTATGAAAAGAGAACACCCTGCCGTTGTAACCCTCGATCTGGGTCTGCCTCCACATCCTGAAGGGACACGTGAAGGGTTGAGTGTGCTGGCCAAAATCATGCAATATTATCCTTCTGCAAAGGTGATAGTGGTTACAGGGAATCCTGACCGCGCCGCCGCCCTTCAGGCAATCTCCGACGGGGCCCACGACTTTTTTACAAAGCCGGTCAACATAGATGAGCTGAAGGCAATTTTGCGCCGGGCCGTTTATGTATCATCGCTGGAGGCCGAATATAAGGCATTGCAATCAGAAGTTCAGAAGTCCTCCGGCGATGTTATAGGTTCCAATGCAAAGATGCAGGAAATGATGTCCACTGTGAGAAAGGTGGCAACCACTGATGTCCCGGTGCTGATAACCGGTGAAAGCGGCACGGGGAAAGAGTTGATTGCTCAGACTATACATAGAAAAAGTTTAAGGAAGGACAAACCTTTTATACCAATTAATTGCGGCGCTATCCCTGAAAATCTGATGGAGAGCGAGCTTTTTGGTCATGAAAAGGGGGCCTTTACAGGCGCCCATGTGAAAAGAAAGGGCAGGGTTGAACTTGCAGAAGGTGGCACGTTGTTCCTCGATGAAATAGGGGACCTTCCACTTTCTCTCCAGGTCAAGCTTCTGCGCTTCCTGCAGGACCACAAGATAGAGCGGGTTGGGGGCAGGGAGACAATAGACGTTGACGTAAGGGTGATTGCAGCCACAAACAAGGACCTGTCCAGTCTAATCTCAGAAGGGCACTTCAGAGAAGACCTTTACTACAGGCTGGCGGTCGTTCATATCCCTCTGCCTCCATTAAGAGAGCGCCGTGAAGATATTCCGCTACTGGCCAAAGCCTTTCTTGATAAATTCTCAACAGATCAGGGTGGCAAAAAAAAGTATTCAAAGGATGCCCTGTCCGCAATGGCTGTTTTTGATTGGCCAGGGAACGTGCGGGAACTGGAGAACAGGGTCCGACGGGGCATTACCCTGTCGGAAGGGACGGTTGTATCACCAGTTGATTTAGGGCTTGAGGCCCGGCCGCAAGCCTTTGCTCTCCTCCATGATGCAGTCGAAACTCTTGATCTGAAGAAGGCCAGAGAAGAGGTTGAGGTGGCAATCATAAACAAGGCCCTTCATATGCACAACTGGAATATAAGCAAAGCAGCGGAAGAACTGGGGTTGACCAGGCCAACACTTTATTCGATGATGAAGAGGTTTGGGATTCATGCAGAAGGGGAGTAGATTGGGGGGGACTGTCCCCTCCAATCTACGGCAACTGGGAGAGCCACTGGTATGCCGGGGCAATTAGGATTTTGTTGTTCCCGTTAGGTATGAGGCGAAAGGTCTCCCCGGTGTTTGTAAGCTGGACCATCATGATGCTTGTCGTAGATACCCTTCAGATAGTTCTTCCAGTCTTTGTATTTGTGGATCTCATCCAAAACGACAAGCGGTATAGACTGATCCCTTCGTTCATCGTCTCAAAGAAGGCTGGATTTTCAATAAACAGCCTTCTGTCATCATGGATATCCCAGTTAAAATACAGGTTGTTTGTAAAAGAATCTGCAATCAGCCTGCTTAATGTCGTCTTCCCATACTGACGCGGACCGGCAAGAAAAACCATGCTCTTTTCAGCCGCAAGCTCTTTCCATATCTTCAAGTACAGGGTTCGATTAAATATAGGCGCTATTTTTTCACTATGATGAAAAATAGTCAAGACTATTTTTCAGTGCACTGAATTTTAGACATCCTACCTCTCTACCCTGCTCCCTGCGCCCCACTCCCTTTTCCTTGCTCTCTGATTTTACACTTTCCCTTTACACTGTAAAACTTTTTTACACTTTGATTTATATTGACTAACATATTTAATTTACAAGCGTTTTATTAATTTCCTTAACACTTAATACTCGTTCTCCACCACTCAACAGCCTAATTTTCTGTCAGGATTTTTTACAGTTGTTTGAGCTGCGCTTCGTGACATTAATAAAATCCCTGTAATATAAGTATGTTAATAATTATGGCACAGTGCTTGCACTGTTTATGTCAGATCAAAAATAACTTCAAAATTAAGGAGGACTGATGAAAAAGATGCAAAAATTAATGAAAGCGCTACTGGTTGGCCTCTTTGCTGTGGCATTGATGATGCCTGCTCCGGCATCGGCCCTTACACTTACTACAGGGACGCTTATCATTGCGATCGATGGCGATAGTGATAGTAACGTTGCGGTTGATATCTTGAGCATAGGCGGTACCACAAGCTACACATATGGGTATTTCCTGAATGGCGGTGCCATATTTAACGCGGTTACTCCTTTCACGCCTACCACATTCGCCGGTGGTGATGTTCTTGATTTTGCTTTATGGGACGGAACCAAGTACTACACTCTGTCGGGTGATGCGGCCGATGGCACCTATAGTGTCATGATGACGTTTGCTAATCAAGTTACTGTCGGGTCTCCTCAGCAGCCGGCTACGTGGCCCGAGCCATACTACTATAATAGTAATATCACTTGGACCATCGCGAGCACCGTTAATACGAACGAATTCACACTGAATTTCACTAACAACGGCAACGACGGTATAGCCCCAGTCCCTGAGCCTTCCACCCTTCTCCTTCTCGGCTCTGGCCTTTTAGGGATTGGACTGTTTAGCAGAAAGAGAAAGGCCTAGTTATAACAATTATGCAATCTATGTCCTCTGGTTAGGGAGGACATAGCTATTTGCGCTATTTGAGTTAGAACATGCTTATTTATAATTCGTAATAA
>JAENJC010000150.1 GCA_016844545.1 Deltaproteobacteria bacterium
GCGGCCATGATCCTGACAGATGACAACTTCGCATCTATTGTAGCGGCCATAGAGGAGGGAAGGGCTGTCTACGCCAATATAAAGAAGTTTGTGACCTACATATTTGCCAGCAACATCCCGGAGATAGTCCCGTTCATTGCCTTCGTACTTTTCAGGATACCACTGCCACTGACAGTCATGCAGATATTGGCTGTAGACTTGGGCACAGACCTGGTCCCTGCCCTTGGCCTTGGGACGGAACCGCCGGAACCCGGCATCATGGACAGACCACCCAGGCCAAAAAACAAGAGGCTTCTCGATCTTCCGTTGCTCCTCAGGGCCTACTGTTTCCTTGGGCCTATGGAGGCTCTTGCATGCATGTCAGGTTTCTTCTTCATCTACTACCAGTATGGATGGATGCCTGGAATGGAGATGGCAGACTCAGGGTTAATATATGTAACGGCAACAACCATGACTCTGGCTGGTATTGTGGCAACCCAGATTGGAAATGTATTTGCCTGCCGGACAGAGAGGGAGTCGGTCTTTAAGGTCGGCTTATTCAGTAACAGGCTAGTTCTGTGGGGGATAGCATCAGAGCTGACCATAATTGCGCTCCTTATCTATACGCCTTTCCTGCAAGGGATATTCGGCCTTGCACCGCTTGGGATAAAGGAATGGGGCTTTCTGTTTGCCTTTACGCCGGTCTTGTTGTTGATGGAGGAACTTAGGAAGTTGATACTGAGGAAAAGAATAAAATGAGAGAGGAATATAAGGTCGAGGACAAAATTTAGGTAGGGTGGGCTACGCCCGCCAATTATCTGTTGGCATAGCTCACCCTATCCCTGGCTCTGGATTCCGGCTTACAACCTGCCGGAATGACGAAAACCTTTGAGACCTTGTTGTTCCTATAGTTTTAATGCGTTTGCCCTGAAGTAATAGCGCCTTATCCCTTGACATCTTGCATTCTGCGAGATATATTGTTCCCAATGAAATACAACAAAAGCGTACTTATATATAACCGCGACAGTGTGGAATTGAGCCTGATAGGCGCTCTACTGGAGGCTGAGGATTGCACCGTATACTCAACCTCTTTCGGTTTGGAGGCGATAAGGATTCTGCAAAAAAATGATATCGATATTATTCTTTCCTCACAGGAGTTGGAGGGAATGGACGGCCAAGAATTCAAGCAACTGGCCGAAAAGATAAAACCAGGGGTGAGTATCTATCTTCTTCCAGTAACCACAAACGAAAAGGTAAGCCAACTGGAGCCTATATCCAATGTCACGGTTAACCTGAAAGAGTTTGTGCAGTTTATTCAAAACCATATAAGGACAGAAAATCGGCTAGTCAACGAATCGGTAAGATTTAAGGACTTCTTCTTCGCATTTACCGATCGTCTCCTTCAGGTCTTTGAAGTCAATGACAGATATTTTTTCAATAATGACCATCTGGTAGCAAATCTCTCGAAAAAAATAGCCTACAAGATGGGGCTGGAAGAAAAACTTGTTGAGGCCATTTACATCTCCTCCCTTCTCCGTGATATCGGCAAGATAGGAATAAAAAACCAGATCCTTGAAAGAGGGAAGCTTGGGCAGGCTGAATTGACAACTATTAAGAGCCATCCCCTGATTACCGTTCAGATACTCAAACAGGTCAAATTCCCCTGGAATGTGGATTCAATCATCATCCACCACCATGAACATTACGATGGTAATGGTTATCCTCATGGAGTGAAAGCAAGGCAGATACCGTTAGGATCAAGGATAATCTCCATAGTCGACTCTTACGTTGCCATGACTACCGACAGGCCGTACAGAAAGACGATGTCAAGGGAAGAGGCCATTCAGGAGATCAATAAAAAGGCTGGAAGCCAGTTTGACCCGGAGGTCGTGGAGGCTTTCCTTGCAGTCATACGCAAGGAAAAGACCCAGGCCATAGAAAGGAAATGTATTCTGGTCTTAGAAGGAGAAGAGACCGTATCTGCATTGATCAAACTCAATATCAAGAGTGACGAGATTGAGGTTTTGTCAGCTAATACAACACCGGAGGCCATCCAGCATCTGGCAAAAGAGAATATTTACGCGATAATAGCTGACTCTGAAATCCTGAGCAATGAAAAAAACTATTTCTACAATGTTGTGCGCCAGTCCCGTTTAACAGGCTCAATTCCATTTATCATAATATTACCAAACCGCGAGTCCTCCCGGCAGTTGAAAGACCCCCTGGTAGACTTTATCGTTAGGCCGCTTGATATTGATGAGCTGACGAATAAGATAGAGAACCTTTCAAAAGTGGAACTGGTTGAACAAAAAACAAGTCAACCGGGAAGGGAGTCGAAAGGTGTGACCGGCTTAAAACAGCCAGGATAGTCCTTGAAAAAGGGGGAGACAAAGGCGAGATATATCTCAACCGTGGCAAGATCGTAAACGTCCACGCATTGGATCTAACCGGTGATGAGGCCTTCTTTGAACTTATGGGTTGGGAAGAGGGGGTCTTCCATCTTTTCCATGGACAAACCACCGATGATATAAATGTAACTATGGACACCATGACGCTTCTACTTGAATCCTCCAAGGCGTTGGATGAAAGATTTAGGTCCTTTCGTGAAAAAGATGAAATAGGTTGTATAGGTATTTAATAATTCAGTAGTAGCAATGCTTTAAATAAACGCATCGAATCTCAGCCGCCACCCACATATACTAAAGCCTTCTTTCCTTTTCTGGTTAAAGACATAGGTGTCGCGTCTGCACTTTTGCAGCCTGAAATCTCAAAAAAGCGCCTGGCAGGGAATCCCTTTTTTTTCAAACCCTTTGCTTAGCGTTTCACCCATCTGGCTGAAAAAACCGTCTTCCATTGCCCATTCCATCTTGTGCTTCTTGTAGATGCGGTCTGCGTAATGGTAGTTCAGTCTGTCCACCAATACATGGTCTACGCACCCCTTGAGCATTTCCACGAGACCTTCGGCCCCAGGGAGAACGGGGGCGATCATGGCGATGGACGTCACACCCTCCGAATGTATGGATCTCAGGGCATTGACCCTTTCAGCGATGGACGGCGCTCCGGGCTCGAATATCCTTCTTATGTTTTCATCGGCTGTAGTCACAGTAAGACAGACCTCCGAGTCCTGGGACCTCTTGAGGATCTCCAGGTCTCTCAGGACAAGGGGGGACTTTGTCTGGACAGAGACTGCCCAGCCGTTTTCTATAAGTATCTCCAGGCACCTTTTGGTCAGGCCGTACCTCTTTTCCGCAGTCTGATACGGATCGCAGACGCCGCTCACCCAGACCCTTCCAGGCTTTTTCCTCCCGATCTCTTTCATCAGGAGTTCCGGGGCGTTGATCTTTACGTCTAAGAACTCTCCCCACATCTCCCTGTGCCCCGTGAACCTCTTCATGAACCTGGCGTAGCAATAAACGCACGCGTGGGTGCATCCCACATATGGGTTCAGGGCATAGTCGTACACCTGGGACTTTGAAAGAACGCTCTTTGCCTTGATCTCCCTGATTCTCATAACTGTAACTTTAACACAATTATAAATGGATAATAAGAGCCAGACATCTGCCATAAGATAGCCCTCTCCCTATTGCCTTTATAAGAAAGGTTGCTTCCGCGCGTTAAGCTTGACCTTTATACATAACTCTGATAATTTATTTAACCATGCTGAACTCCGCTGTGCTTGTACTGAACAAAGACTTTGCTCCTGTCCATGTAACTTCGGTAAAAAGGGCATTCTCTCTCCTTTACATCGGAATGGCAAAGGTAGTTAACTCACAGTACCAAACCTTTGACTACGAATCCTGGAGCGCCCTAACTGCAAGTATGGCAGATGAGACTGTCGGCCTTGTAGACAGGATAATCAGGGTGCCCAGGGTCATCCTCCTGGTAGCCTATGACAGGATCCCCCAGAGGGAGGTCCGTTTCAGCAGGCTCAATATATTCGCCAGAGACAAGCACCGGTGTCAGTACTGCGGCGAAAGGTTTTCGACCTCACATCTCAACCTCGACCATGTCGTCCCCCGCTCCAAAGGCGGGACGAGCAACTGGGAAAATGTAATCTGCTGCTGTGTGCCATGCAACAGCAGAAAGGGTGGCAGGACGCCTTCGGAGGCCGGAATGAAACTGCTTTCGATACCCAGGAAACCAAACTGGACGCCTTTTGCCAACCCTCACCTCGGGTCAAGGCACAGCGACTGGCTGCCGTTCCTGTCCATGGTTGACATCTCATACTGGCATACTGAACTTCAGGAGTAATGATGGTAAGGCTGTCAGATCCAAACCTTTCAAAGATATCAGATATCCCTGACGAGCTTTACGTCCTCCCTCTCAAGGATTCCGTAATATTCCCTGCCATGGTTCTCCCGATCTTTCTTACAAGAGAAGATGACATAGCGGTTGTAAACAAGGCCTTACTTGGCGATCACATGGTAGTAATGGTGGCCCAGAAAGATCCATCTGTAGAAACTCCTTCCGCTGATGACCTTTACAAGTTCGGCACCGCAACCAGGATAATCCAGATGGTAAAGCTTCAGGAGGGTGGCGTAAAGCTCCTGGTGGAGGGGATCAACAGGGTAAAGATAGTTGAGTACTTCAGGGAAGGGACTCACCTGAAGGCCAGGGTTGAGGAAGTGAGGGAGTTCTTTGAAAAGACGATTATCGTGGATGCCCTTGTCCAGAGTATCATTGCCCTCTTCAAGGTCGCTCTCGCCATTGGCAGACCTCTACCTGTGGACGTGCTGAAGCTGATAGACAAGATAGAAAACCCCGCCAGACTTGCAGACCTCATAGCCATATACCTGGCACTAAAGCTTAATGAGCAGCAGGAAGTGCTTGAAACCATCGACCCGCTGGAGCGGATAAAGAAGGTATTTGTCTTCCTCTCCAGAGAGGTGCAGACGATGCAGATCAGGGGGAAGATACAGGCCGATGTAGCCCAGGAGATGGGGAAGAGCCAGAGAGAATATCTCCTCAGGCAGCAGATGAAGGCCATCCAGAAAGAGCTTGGCGAGGAAGACCCCCATATGGCCGAGATGAGCGAATTAGGAGAAAAGATTAAGACGGCCGGAATGCCCCCTAATGTTGAGGAGATCGCCAACAAGGAGCTTTCGAGGCTGGAAAAAATGAACCCTGCCTCTGCGGAATATACCGTATCCCTCACCTATCTGGATTACCTCATTACTCTCCCCTGGGCAAAAAGGACGGAGGACAACCTGGACATCAACAGGGCGGAGCAGATACTTAACGAAGACCATTACGACCTCGAAAAGGTAAAAGACAGGATACTGGAGTATCTGGCAGTCAGGAAGATAAAAGAAGGCGTGAAAGGCCCTATCCTCTGCTTTGTGGGCCCTCCGGGAGTCGGTAAGACATCCCTTGGGAAGTCTATTGCCAGGGCCATGGAGAGAAAGTTCATCAGGATGTCCCTCGGAGGGATGAGGGACGAGGCGGAGATCAGGGGACACAGGAGGACTTATGTTGGGGCCCTTCCTGGAAGGATCATTCAGGAGATAAGGAGATGCGGCTACAACAACCCTGTCTTCATGCTTGATGAGGTTGACAAGATCGGTATGGACTTCAGGGGAGACCCGGCGGCTGCCCTTTTGGAGGTCCTGGACCCGGAGCAGAACTTCTCTTTCAGTGACCATTACCTGGATTTACCATTTGACCTGTCCAAGGTGATGTTCATAACAACGGCCAACATCCTGGACCCTGTGCCCCCTGCCCTTAAGGACAGGATGGAGGTCATTTACCTTTCAGGGTACACGGAGGAGGAGAAGGAGAAGATTTCCTTCCAGTTCCTTATTCCAAAGCAGATAGAGGAAAACGGCCTTAAGGATAAAGGGGTAAAGTTTACAGCGGAGGCTGTTGAAAAGATAATAAGGGAGTATACAAAAGAGGCGGGGTTGAGGAACATAGAGAGAGAGATTGCGTCTATATGCCGTAAGATTGCGCGGAACATGGCGCAGGGGAAGGGAGTATGCTGTGATGTGACCCCTGAGATAGTGGAAGAGTTCCTTGGACCGAGAAAATTCTTTGTAGAGATAGCAGAAGAGACCGACAAAATAGGTGTTGCGACAGGCCTTGCATGGACGGAGGCTGGAGGAGACATAATATTTGTTGAGGCAACAAAGATGAAAGGGAGAAGGGGGCTCACCCTTACCGGCTCTTTGGGAGATGTAATGAAGGAATCAGCCCAGGCAGCAATGAGCTACATGCGCACCCATGCCACGGACTACCATATATCCGAGGACTTCTTCAACAAATACGATATACAC
>JAENJC010000151.1 GCA_016844545.1 Deltaproteobacteria bacterium
TTCAAAAGAGGCTCGCGGATTCCGGTTACAAGGTACGGGTCTACATCCCTTACGGGGCCGACTGGCTCCCTTATATACTGAGACGTCTAAGGGAGAGGAAGGAGAACCTCTTCTTTGTCATAAAAAACATCTTTGATTAGGCCTTTTTTGCCTCTTCCGCGACAGCGGAGGCAACGGGCTTATATACCTTCCCTGTTTAAAACATCTGGTGGAGCTGGGCGGGATCGAACCGCCGGCCTACGCATTGCGAACGCGTCGCTCTCCCAGCTGAGCTACAGCCCCGTAAAGTTATTGAATAGTCGATATTGAACTGTGATTAGCAAAAACAATTTATTAAAACATCACTGGTTAGGGATGTCAAGACCAATGCTGGAAGCTGTCTCACTCTTTGTCAGCCCTTCTATTTTAAGTGTCTTGTGTCTGGACTTTTCGCCTGACACAATCGTTATTTTTGACTTCTGGATTCCAAGCTTTTTTGCAAAGAACTCTATTGCGTGTGAATTTGCCGCCCCTTCAACAGGCGGCGAGGTAAGCCTGACCTTGATAGACTCGCCATGTATGCCGACAATCTCATTCTTTGAGGCCCGCGGTTGGAGATGGATATTAATAAATATACAACCGCCCTTTTCAGTTAGCCACCCCATTCACCGATTCACCCTTTCACCGGTTCATCTTTAGAAATATCCATCAGCTTGAAGTGTGTTGTCAGCAGAGATCTCAGGGCCTCTCCGAATCTAATTTTCTGTCTACGCATCTCAGCTATTTCCCCTTCTATCCCTGTTAACTTCTCCTGAGCCGCGGCGATCATCTTCTCTGCATTTAACGCAGCCTCTGACAGGATAATCTGAGACTCCTTCTCGGCATTCCTCTTCATGTCATCACAGACCTTCTGGGATGCCATCATCGTCTTTATAATGGACTCCTCTCTCCGCTTATATAACTCAAGGTCAGCAGCCAGTCCTCTGACTTCTTCGCTCAGATTGTGTCCCTCAGTTGTCAACCTCTCAAACTCCTCCGCAACTGCAGAGACAAAGGAATCCACCTCTTTGAAAGAGTACCCTATGAGCGATGTCTTGAACCTCTTATCCCTTATTTCTGCCGATGTAATCACGCAGCCTCCATCTTTTTTATCTTAATCTAATTGCAATGTCAAAGAGGGTCTTCACAACAAAGCCTCTCATAAAATAGATTACTAGAATAACAATCAGGGGGGAAAAGTCTATCCCCGCACCGTAAGGCATCATCCTTCTAATGGGATACAGGACTGGCTCTGTTACCTTGTATACGAACTGGACAATGGGGTTGTATGGGTCTGGATTAACCCATGATAGGATGGCCCTTGCTAATATGATCCACAGATATATATTAAGGGCTATATCCAGTATATTGGCAAAGGCGTATAAGAAATTACCGGCTACGAACATTGGTCCTCCTTAAAATAATACTGTAGGGGCGTATGGCCATACGCCCCTACTCCTACTATCCATTCGATAGTTCCCTTGACCGAAGCGTTGCTGCCTCCACTGCATCCATAAGAGAGGCCCGTATCTTTCCATCTTCCAGCTTCTTCAGCCCGGCTATAGTCGTCCCGCCTGGAGATGCAACCATATCCTTGAGTTCCGCCGGATGTCTCTTAACTTCCATAACCAACTTTGCTGCCCCGAACACCGTCTGGTTTGCAAGGAGTGATGCAGTTTCCCTCGGAAGCCCCATCCGCACGCCTGCATCCGCCAAGGCCTCCAGGATAACAAATACATATGCGGGTCCGCTTCCCGATAGTCCGGTGACCGCATCCATCAGGGTCTCATCCTTCAATACAACCGTCTTTCCCACTGCATCAAATATCTTTAGAGCGAGCTTCTCGTCATCCTTTGCGCAGCTATCCGCCACAAACAGAGCGGTCGCGCCGGACAACACGAGTGCAGGGGTGTTAGGCATTGCCCTTACGATCCTGACAGATCTTAATAATATTTCAATAATAGTAGCGGTCTTTATCCCTGCGGCAATAGAGATGAGGAGCTTATCTTTTACTGTTCCCCTTACCTCTGCCAGCACAGAGGAAATATCCTGGGGCTTGACAGCCATAATAACGATATCTGAACCGGACACCACCTCAGTGTTACTGTTGACTGCCTTGATTTTATAACCCTCTGCAATAACAGCAAGCCTTTCAATATTCCTGTCACTTACCATTATGGAACCGGGAAGTAATGTATGAGAGGATATAAGCCCGTTTATAAGGGCCTCGGCCATATTCCCGGCGCCGATGAAACCTATTACTTTGTTTTTTAACATCTGTCTATCTCCTTTCCCCGAATATCGCAGTCCCTATCCTGACCATGGTAGCTCCTTCTTCTACAGCCACCTCAAAGTCGTGTGACATCCCCATGGAAAGCTCTTTAAGAGAATAACCTTCGTTGTTAGCCGCATCCCTTAAGTCCCTCAATCTTTTGAAGTATGGCCTTACTTTCTCGATATCGTCAAAGTATGGCGGGATGGTCATGAGACCTTGTATGGTGAGGTTGTTCATGACCTTTATTGAATCCAACAGAGGGATCAGTTCATCTTCACCGATTCCGTTCTTGCTCCCTTCTCCCCCGATGTTTATCTCAATAAGTCCTAATATTACCTTGTCTGCACTCTTGGCCCTTTTGTCCAGCTCCTGGGCCAGCTCAAGGGAGTCTACGGTCTGAACCATGTCAAAGAGATTAACGGCGTCCCTGGCCTTGTTCCTCTGCAGGTGCCCAGTCATGTGCCATTCAACGCCGTGTCCAATGGCGGCGATCTTTCCCCTGGCCTCCTGCAGATAGTTCTCGCCAAATACCCTAACCCCTGCCTCGATCGCCTCCCGGATCATATCTATATCAACCGTCTTGGTAATAGCTACAAGTTTAATATCTTCAACTCTTCGTCCTGCCCTGGCAGCAGCCCTGGAAATCCTTTCGGCCACGTCCCTTACATTGTCGGCAACAGTCATTTGACCGCCATTATCGCATCTCCTGCCAATTTGTCAAGGCATCCATCTTCTTTCAGGTTTTCTGATTTATGGTAATTGACAGGTATTTAAAAATGTTATAATCTGCAAAGACAATTATGCCTTGCCACCTTAGCTCAGTTGGTAGAGCAACTGATTCGTAATCAGTAGGTCGCCAGTTCGATTCTGGCAGGTGGCTCCACGATTAACAAGGGTTTGGAGAGTAATCTTCAAACCCTTTTTTATTTACTTGCCCACTTACCCATTTACCCATATAATAGGCTTATACTGTTTAGGAGGTGACAAAATGCTTTTACATACCGATGATAGAAGAAGGATTACCATCCCCGCAGAGGCGGGCATAAAACCGGGAGATACAGTTGATTTGGAGGTTTTATCTGACGGACGGATTATGTTAATACCTATGGCCGCCGTCCCTAAGCATCAACTATGGGCATGGACGCCTGAGAACCAGGAAAAGGTGCGCAAATCCTTAAGAGACCCTCGACCACCTATTGTTATTAAAACAAAAGAAGACGTTGACAATTTAATAAAGCAGTGGACAAATGTGGATTGAACTCCGACAAGAATTCAATGAACAGATTAAGGCCTCTGAATTGCCTATTCGTACCGCTGTCGGAAAAACTATAAGGCTCCTTCAAACCTTAGAAGATGTTAGTCAACTTTGGAAACATCATGGCTTGAATTTTGAAAAGCTTCACGGATACATTGATCAAGAAACCGGTGAACAACTATATTCTATTCGTATTACTCAAAGCGCCAGGGCTTTGACCTGTCTTCTAAATGGCCCCACAGTTGTTCTTGTCAGCCTGCATACGGAACACGATAAGACTTATCGGAAGCATTGAGGTACCTTTCTACGTTCACTACTTTGGTGAAACGGCATGTGTTCTTTTTTTAACATGAGAACACAGAGCTTTTAAGGGGGTATGCTGTCGTTTCCCCTCTTAAGATAAGAGGGGATTAAGGGACATCATACCTTCTCCGTGCCAAACGTATTAGATGACCATTACAGCTAACTCTCATCCACCCGCCCCGACCTCTCTT
>JAENJC010000152.1 GCA_016844545.1 Deltaproteobacteria bacterium
AATTGTTGCCATAGACGGGCCTTCAGGGTCAGGGAAGAGCACAGTAGCCAAGATCCTGGCCAAGAAGCTCGGGTATACATATATTGACACCGGGGCCATGTACAGGGCTATTGCGCTTCAGGCAAAGCGGGCCAATGTTGATATCAACAGGGGTGTTGCCCTGAGCAACCTATGTGACAGCGTGCAGATCGGGTTCGTCCCCGATAACGACGGGCTCCGTACTATTCTGAACGGAGTCGATGTTTCGGAGGAGATAAGGACGCCTGAGATGAGCATGGCAGCATCAGATATATCCGCAAAAAAAGAGGTCAGACAGTCCCTGCTTTCCATTCAGCGCAGAATGGGTGAAACTGGCGGAGTTGTTCTTGAAGGAAGGGATGTAGGCACAGTCATATTCCCGAATGCAGAGGCCAAATTCTTCCTTGATGCATCCCTTGAAGAGCGGGGTAGGAGGCGTTATAAGGAACTGACGGCTAAAGGGCTTGATGTCACACTGGAACAAACGATAGAGGACGTAAAGAAAAGGGACATTAACGACTCTTCGAGAGACATTGCACCACTAAAAATGGCTGCAGATTCTGTTTTAGTTGATTCCACGAACGTGGGGATAAAGGAAGTGGTGGAAAGTATGATACGAATGGTCAACGAAAAAGTGAAAGGGTAAATATCGGGGCGCATGGCATGCGCCCCTACAGAAAATTATATGGAAATTGTCTTAGCAAAATCTGCCGGGTTCTGTTTCGGTGTAAAACGTGCAACCAAGATGGCGTTTCAGGAGGCCGAGAGCGGCAACCCTGATACATATACCCTCGGTTCCATTATTCATAATCCACAGGTGGTTGATAAACTGGCATCCGCTGGGGTAAGCGTGAAAAATGATGTTGAGAACATAAACCAGGGCACGGTAATTATACGTTCCCACGGTGTAACTCTCGATGAGATAGACAGGGCCAGGAAGAAAGGGCTCAGGATAGTTGATGCCACATGCCCTTTTGTCAAAAAGGCCCAGGACCTGACGACTCTTCTAAGGGAGGAGGGATACTTTGTTGTCATAGTCGGGGACGAGGAACACCCTGAGGTAAAGAGCATAATAAGTTATGGCGGAAAAGACGTAATAGTGGTAAACTCGCCGGAGAAACTGAAAACTCTCCCGAAAAAGAAGAAAATAGGGGTTGTGGCCCAGACGACACAGTCATTTGATAATCTTAAGGCTATTGTAAATGAGTGCCTTGGCAAGGTTGGTGAACTACGGGTATTCAATACTATCTGCGGAGCCACCGCCATAAGGCAGGATCAGTCAAGGGACATCGCTCTGGAAGTTGACTGCATGATAGTGGTTGGTGGTTACAGCAGCGCCAATACAAATAGGCTGGCCGAGATATGCAAGAGTATACAGCCGAACACCCATCATGTTGAGGTAGCTGCTGAGCTTGATTCTGCCTGGTTTAGTGGTGTAAAAAGGGTTGGTGTAACGGCAGGTGCATCCACTCCTGAGTGGATTATAGATGATGTAGTAAAGAGGATAAAAGAGTATGGAGAAACGCAAAGCTAAAAGCGTAAATTGTAGAGTACAATTATGTATCATTTTTCATTATGCAGCTTGCATTTTGAAGTTTTCAATATAATTCTGTTTAGGGGGTAATGGGTTAATGGATAAGGCAAAGGCGCAGTTTCAGGAAGATCAGGAAGAAAGGCCCGAAAAAGGATTGGAAGAGGAGTCTTTCGAGGCCCTTTTCGGAAAAAGCATCAGTGAACTGACTGAAGGGGATACGGTCACGGGTGAAGTAGTAAAAATAACCTCTGATTCCATCCTTCTTGATATAGGATACAAGTCTGATGCAATAATTCCGATTGAGGAGTTCAGGAAACCTGACGGATCAGTAGATATTAAGGTGGGCGACAACATATCGGCTATAATTGAAAAACTGGAAGGGAAAAACGGCCTGGTCATACTCTCCAGGACAAAGGCAGCAAAGATGATAGTATGGGATGATATAGCCAGATCCTGCGATCAGGGCGGTTTTATAGAGGGAAGAGTAACTGGAAAGGTTAAGGGCGGTCTGTTTGTTGATTTGAGCGGAGTCCAGGCATTTCTTCCAGGATCCCAGGTAGATCTCAAGCCTGTAAAGAACATGGATGAACTCTTAGGCAAGACGTTCCAGTTCAAGGTCTTAAACTATAATAAGAAGGCAGAAAACGTAGTTGTTTCCAGAAGGGCCTGCCTTGAAGAGTCAAGAGAAAAACAGAGAGAAAAGACCCTCGAAGGAGTGCATGAAGGTGCGATAGTGGAAGGTGTTGTGAAGAACATCATGGATTACGGCGCCTTCGTAGATATCGGCGGTATAGACGGCCTGTTACATATAAACGATATTTCATGGAAAAGGACAAACAAGGCGTCAGAAGTCCTGAAGGTAGGAGATAAGATTACTGTCCAGATATTAAAGCTCGACATGGCAAATAAAAAAATCTCCCTGGGTATGAAACAGACAACCGATGACCCTTGGAAGGATGTCATAAATAAATATCCTGTTGGAACTAGGGTAAAGGGAAAGGTTGTAAACCTTACTGATTTCGGCGCCTTTATTGAGCTGGAAGAAGGTGTGGAAGGGATGATACATGTATCTGAGATGTCATGGATGAGGAAGGTAAAACATCCCTCATCAATCCTGTCACTTGGAGAAACAGTTGAGGCAGTGGTTCTTGATATAGTTCCATCAAGCCGTAAGCTGGCTCTTGGTCTCAGGCAGACCCTTCCGAACCCATGGGACACCTTGGAGAACAAACATCCTGCAGGAAGTCATCTAAAAGGCACGGTTAAAAGCATAACTGATTTCGGTCTCTTCGTAGAGGTCGAAGAAGGAATCGACGGCCTTGTCCACCTCTCCGACATCTCATGGACCAAGAAGATAAAGCACCCTTCGGAACTGTTCAAGACCGGAGATGAGGTCGAGGCTGTGGTGCTGAATATAGACAAGGCAAAAGAAAAGCTCTCACTTGGGATAAAGCATCTTACAAAAGACCCCTGGCTTGATATACCTGCTAAATATCCGAAAGGAGCTATTGTCAGCGGGAAGGTAAGCAGTGTGACCGATTTCGGTGTCTTCCTTGAGATAGAAGATGGAATAGAGGGCCTGATTCACGCATCCGAGCTTGTAAAAGAGAAGGAGAAAAAGCCTTCTGATTTGGTTAAGGAAGGGGAGGTACTGACGGCCAAGGTTCTTGGTCTGGACATCGCCGACAGAAAGATATCTTTAAGCGTAAAGGCGCTTGAAAAGGACGAGGAGAAGGCTGCGATGAAGGAGTTTTTTCATAAGCAGGGAAGCGGTAAGACAAGCCTCGGAGATGTCTTAAAAGATAAACTCAATAACACAGGTAAGGAGTAACCTTGATAAAGAAGGCAGTAAAGTTTATCTTCATTGCCGCTGCGAGCCTTTTCTGCCTCATCCTCCTGGTGGCTATCGTATCACTCTTCTTTGGAGACGGGTTTGGAAAAGACAAGGTGGCGGTTGTAACGGTAAAAGGGATAATAATAGACTCCAAGTCTGTTATAGAACAGCTCCACGAAGCTGATAAAAGCTCGGATGTAAAGGCGATAGTAATACGGGTAAACAGCCCAGGCGGTGGTGTGGGGGCCTCTCAGGAAATATACAGGGAGGTTTCAAAGATAAAGGACAAAAAGGTCGTTGTCTCTATGGGCTCCGTTGCAGCATCAGGCGGTTACTACATCGCATGTGGAGTCGATAAAATATATGCAAATCCCGGAACCCTTACCGGTAGTATCGGCGTCCTTATGGAGTTTGCCAACTTTGAAGAGTTGTTCGGAAAGATAGGGCTTAAGGGTTATGTAGTTAAGAGTGGGGAGTTTAAAGACATCGGTTCCCCCCTGAGGCCCATGTCCGACTCGGAAAGAGAACTATTGCAGGGAGTAATAGACAACACATACAAACAGTTTGTGGGGGTCGTTGCAAAGGGGAGGAAACTCCCGGAGGATTACGTAAAAGGGCTCGCAGACGGCCGGATATTCACGGGGGAACAGGCGAAGTTGATGAACTTGGCAACATTGAGGATGCTATAGAAGGAGTATCAAGGATGGCTGGGATAAAGGGTAAACCATATATCAAGTATATGGAAAAGAAGAGATTCTCCTTTTTTAATCTCTTCCTTGGAGAAGAGGCAGATTCCATATTCAACGCCTTTAATAACCAGATGTTTGGCCTGAACTATCTGTTCATACCTGGAAAGACCTATTTCCGAATGAATTAATTTATGCATGAGTCATTTCGTGTCCACTATTGACAGCAGAGGTCATTGTTTTGAGGAGGGGAGGAGAAGGTGGAAGTTCAAGATGATGAGATAAACCTGATGGACCTTTGGAAGGTCATCTGGAAGAGGAAAAGCTTGATAATAGCTCTGACCCTCTCCTTTGCCATTCTTGCCCTTTCGGTGTCTCTCAATTCGCCGAAGGTCTACGAAGGTGAAGCGGTTGTGGCACTGCCAAAGGTAGGGATCAGTTTTGTCGAGACAAAGACCATAACAGATGCCATGTTGAAAGAGGTAAAAAGGGGGAACCCTCTCGGTGGATTTGAAGAAACCCTGATAAAAAAGATATCGGATATTAGGATCGAGCAGATTAAGGGGTCAGATAGCCAGTTCAAGATTTTGGTAAGTATAAAAAGAGAACCTTATGCTGCATACGAGGTCTTCAATAAGATAATGGCGTATATGCAAGGTAATGAGTATGTCAAGAAACGGATGGATATTGAAAAAAAGGCCATTGAAAGGAACGTATCGGAAACAAGGCAGACTATTGAGATGGCGGAGAAGACAAGAAACGAGGCTGTGCGTCTCATGTCTACGCGGAATCCCGTAGGGTTTAACCCTGTAGATCTGGACGTAAGGATTGGTGAGCTTAAGGCGAAGCTCACGGGCCTTGAAACGAACCTATCCCTGCTAAATAGTTATGAATTCATTAGTGGTCCTTATATCTACAAAAATAAGGTTAAGCCGAAGGTTAGATTAAACACGTTAATTGCAGGGATGGTGGGGCTGTTTGTCGGGATGCTCCTTGCCTTTGCCCTTGAGGGTTTTGAAAAGCGGCGAACAGAAATATAAGTTACTAAGCAGTGAGTCCTTGCCCCTTCTAATTAAGCCCCTT
>JAENJC010000153.1 GCA_016844545.1 Deltaproteobacteria bacterium
TTAGTATAACTGTAGGGCAAAATCAACCCATATCTGAAAGAAAGATATAGCCACCCATGACCCTTTTTTACAATTGTATATGTTTATTCATATATCTATATTTTTACATTGACATAATCACTTTCAATTGTTATCCTTTTACAAAGTAGATACAGGAGTAACAAACTGGTAATAAAAACAGATAAACTTGCTATAGAACTGAGTTGGATGTAAACTAAAAAAGATAAAAAAGGAGCGGCATGATATACAAGCTTGAAAGCAATAAGGATTTAGATACAGTTGTAAAAGACTTCGAGGATGCGGCAAAGGCGCACAAGTTCGGGGTGCTGGCAAATCACAATGTAAAGGTAACCCTTAATTCAAAAGGGGTGGAGTTCGCTCCAGAGTGCAGGATAGTTGAGGTATGCAACCCTCAGCAGGCAAAAAAGGTACTTGAAGCAAACATCGACATATCTACCGCACTCCCTTGCAGGGTTGCTCTTTATAGGGATAAGGGGAAGGTAACCCTTTCCACCATAAAACCTTCAGCACTTGTGTCGATGTTTCCCAACCCTGAGCTGGAATCCACAGCCGAAGAGGTGGAGAAGGAAATAGTGAAGATGATGCAGGAAGCGGCAGGATGAAGAGGGGGTAAAGATATGCCTATATACGAGTATCATTGTCAGGAATGCGGGAACTCCTTTGAAGAGATAAGGAGCATGGAGGAAAGAGACAAGGGAATTGTTTGTCCGAAATGCCATTCAACCCTTGTAGAAAAGGTTCTGTCGGTATTCAGCTACGGCAGCGCACCATCCGGAGATGTCTGCGGCTTTCCATCATCAGGCCACGGCTGAAAATAAAGATTAGCGGCAGTTGGCCGCTATAGCCGCCTCGCGAGGCGTAAACACGGTTATTTTCATAACCATTCATTTATTACCATGTAAAGGTCGGCTCATAAATATGCCTTAACTGCCAGTTCGCATCCTTGTATGTTTCAACCTCTCCCCGGACATCCCCGCCACCAGCTTCCTCAGCCTCAACCTTACTCGCCCTGTATTTTCCTACCTCTATCTGACTTGCGCGATCTACTTTGTAAAACTCCGCAACATTCATCGGAGGGTAAGCCTGCCTGACGCCCTGTTCAGGACTGTGACAAGTAGGGCAGCCATGAAGTTTTGCAGGATAACCGCTATATATAATCCCTGCAGCGATTAGAATGAATGGTAGGAATGCAATCACTCTCCAGATAATACCGGAGAGCTTTTTTTTCCTGATAATAAAAGGAATAGCGACAATAAATATAATGAAAAAAAGCGGAATGACAAAGGTGCCTACGAACCGCCACTGAGCAAGGTTATCTTTAAGGTACCAGAATGGTTGAAAGAAGAACAGGTACGTCCATTCAGGCCCTGGTATATACATCCCATCATCAGGGAGGGTTGGATTGTTCATTGGGTCTGTAGGAAGCCTGTATTTATATGCAAGAAATACTATCAATGATATAACCATGAGAACAACCGTGCCGGCCTTGATGGCATGCCTGGGCCAGAAGGTGTGAAAATTCTGAGGATAGGGCGGTGCATACTTTGGGTCAACCGATTTATTTAAATCTTCATCCATGAAATACCTCCACAGTGTTTAATCTGAACAGCATCTCAGAAAGGACCCGATATCCCGTGTCGTTTTACCATCTTGAAGTGAAAGGTCAAGAGAACAACTGATAGAATAGGAAGGAGCAGTATATGGATAACAAAACTGCGCCCTACCGTAAAATACCTAAGAATTGGCAGCTTGAGGGCTTCTCCGACAACTGGCCATGTGCCGATATAGTCAGTCCATAAGGTCAAAAGCCAGTATGCCCTCCAGTTCCAGGGGAGGATGGATCCGGTAATGCTAAATAGCATGATTACAAATAACATGGTGAAACCCGAAAGCCAGTTTAGCTCACGCGGCCTCTGGAACGCCCTGTGATAAAATACGTTTGCCATATGGGTGAGCAGAGTCGAAATAAGAATTGTTGCCCCCCATCGATGCATATTTCTCATCAGCCAACCCAGGGGTATCTCATTGCTAAGGCGTAAGATGCTGTTGAACGCGTCTTCAGGTTTTGGAATATAAAAGAAAAGCATAGATATGCCGGTCAGCAACTGAAGAATGATTATCGTTAGAGATATCCCACCAAAGCAGTAAAAAAATGTGACGTGATCGGGTATAAGCAGATTTAGTTTATACTTTAGATATTTCTTAAATCCCGCTCTCTCTTCAAGCCAGTCGCCAATAGACATAAACCCTCCCGAATCTTATTTAGCTTTATGCCGACACAGAGGACTATGCTCCAGATCGAGCATCTCATACAAATTAACCTTTTATTTCTTCTCTTCCTCGGCACATGTCTTTTTTAACTCAGAAATCATCTCCTTTACCTTCTCCTGATCAGGCTGAAGGGACAAAGATTTTTCCCAACTCTTGATAGCTTCCATCTTTTTCCCTGCTCCACTTAGAGCGACACCCATAAGGTTACAAACCTCGCTGTCTTCAGGCAAAAGCTTTGATAGCTTCTCAAACACTTTAACCGCTTCAGGAGAATTATTTGCCTTCATATATACAACCCCAAGGTTAAACAAAGTGTTCGGATCATCAGGGTTGAAGTGCAGAGACTGATTGTACTCTGCTATCGCGCCATTCAAGTCGCCTTCGTCATCCAGCTTGTTCCCTTTCTCCTGATGTTCTATGGCCTTTTCTATTGCCTGTTTTGAAATTGTTTTTTTACTTGCCGCAGTAGCCGAAGTTGCAACGCCACCAAACAAAATGACCACTGATAACGAGGCTACCATACTCATAGAAGATAATTTCATCATTAAGACCTCCTGATTTTTAGATTTTAACCTATCAAAATACTATTTGGTAAGTCAAGAACAATTTATTACCCCTTATTCCCCTTATTTCTTGACACCAGTTATCTCCCGTATTACCATCAGCAAAGCCTAAAGTTGATCTCGTAAAAAGTCTAAATTTAGACGACACAGTAAAAAGCTCAAAGTGCAAGGCGCTAAAAAGCTGAGGAGTGAAGCATACTTATTGCTACGCTGGAATGGCAAAGCTTTTGAGAAACGCCACAATTTGACTTTTTACGAAGTCGTCAAGATTGTTTCAATGAGAGACCATACCATCCATGCGCCAGCGAATAAGAAACTACTTTATCACAGGCCTCCTTGTAATCGTCCCGATAGTCATCACCTATCTGACCATCACATGGCTATTTTCTTTTATAGACGGCCTGATGGAACCGCTCTGGTTCCGGTACTTTGGGAGACATATACCAGGCCTGGGGTTTGTAACTACTATACTTATAATTCTAATTGCTGGTTTCCTGGCTACAAACGTTGCCGGGAAAAGGATACTGGAGAAGATAGAGGATATATTGCTAAAGATACCTGTTTCCAGGAGCATCTATGCCACCACCAAGCAGCTTATGGACGCCTTTTCTCCCACAAGCAAGGCAAGCTTCAAACAGGTGATAATGATCAGGCATCCCGAAAATGACAGTTACTCCATAGGGTTCCTGACAAAGGAGCTTACAGTTGACGGCATGGAAATGGTGGCAGCATATATCCCTACTAACCATGTATACTTCGGGAATATCGTCATTACAAAAAGGGAAAACGTGAGATTTACAGGCTTGACTATGGAGGAAGGACTAAAGGCAATCCTCACAGCGGGAACAGCACTCCCGGGAAAGATAGAAAATTATAGGTTACCAATAAAGGTCTTTAACCGGAAGGCTTAGAACCCTTCATCCTCTCTAAGATACCGCCACTGCCCAACCGGCAAAAGTCCAAGTTTTATTTTGCCTATGCGTATGCGCTTGAGGGCAGTTACCTTAAGCCCTATGAGTTCACACATCCGCCTTATCTGACGTTTCTTCCCTTCTTTGAGTATAAAGCGCAACAGGCTGTCTTTCTCCCTGAAGACCTGAGCAGGCTTGAGCGCTTTTCCGTCGAGAGAGAGACCGTGATTGAGGAGAATAAGGCCTCTATCCATTAGAAC
>JAENJC010000154.1 GCA_016844545.1 Deltaproteobacteria bacterium
GGGCAGTTGGCGTCTGAGACTCAGGTGATAAAGGACGGCATCCTGGTCTCCGGGCTCACGGAGATAAACTCCTCCACCCGCCTTGGCCTGAAGAGAACAGCTAACGGGCGCCGGGAGAGTTTCGACCATAAGGCTTATGCCCGTATGACCAATACCTACTTTGGGGCCGGAAAGGATCGGTTCGAGGATATGGTGAAGGATATAGAGTTCGGTTACCTACTTGAGCGTCCCAGCAACGGCATGGAGGACCCCAAGGGTTGGGGTATACAACTGGAAGGTTACCTGGCCAGGGAGATACGGAACGGCAAACTGACAGATCGATATTATTCGCCTGTGATAGTGACCGGTTATGTTCCAGACCACCTCATGTCCATCACCATGGCTGGGGATGAGGTGAAGATCGCGGGGCTTGGGATGTGCGGCAAGGGGCATAAGGAGTGGGTTAAGGTTACGGACGGCGGGCCATATTTACGCCTGAAAGCGAGGTTAGGATGAGCAACATAGATACTATTGCAGGGACGTTGAATAATCATGTCGGCCTGTCTGCCTGGCAGATCAGGAGGACCAGGAGCCGGAGCAACCAGCTCTACCTTATAGGCAATAATACGGAGTCGAAACGAACTGTTAACACTGATAGGTACGCCATAACCGTCTTTGTAGAAAGGGAGGTCGAAGGGAGGAAGGTGTTGGGGGAGTCGGAATGCCTCTACATTCCCGGAGAAGAGCTGAAGACAAAGATCGGGCAGTCTGCTGCCATGGCGGCCTTGGTAGCCAATGAGCCGTTCATGCTCCCTGAGGCAAGGCAGAAATATGAAGTGCCTGAGACAGTTGATCTGGAGATCAAAGAGCGGCCCAACGCTATTGTAGACCGGATAAAGGATGACATCTTTTCCGCAGTAAACTTGGAAAAGGGGGTATGTCTCAGTGCTGCCGAGATCTACGCCAACCATCAGGATATTACAGTTCTCAATTCACGGAGACTGAGAGTGGAGCGGGAGGAAACGGAGATCTATGCCGAGTTTGCCCTTCTTGCTGGAAGAGAAGGGTGTGAAGAGGTCGAGGCCAGTTCGGCAAGTCGTGCGCGCTTCTACAACAACCTCAAGATAGGTAACACGGTAAAGGAGTATGCCGGATATGCCTTCGACAGCCTCACCGCCCAGTTGCCTCCCACCGGGAGGTTCGATGTAGTATTTTCAGGTGAGGCTCTGGATACCCTGTTCAACTGGTTTATGGTTCAGGCTGGCGGAGTGGCCCGCTATCAGCTCTGGTCCAAGTTCGAAGAGGGAATCCCTGTGGTCGAGAACCCTGAAGGGGAGCGCCTGACCCTCATCAGCAATCCGATCCTTCCCGGCGGCATGCGAACAAGGTCCTTTGACGTTCAGGGGCTTCCGCTGAGGCGTCTTGAGGTGATAAAAGACGGCATATTTCAGGCGCGGACAGCGTCCAAGAGATATGCCGATTACCTCGGCATCCCTCCTGTCGGAGATTTTGGCAACGTGGAGGTAGCGCCAGGCGTCATGCCCAAAGATGATTTATTCCAGGGCGGCCCGATTCTCCATCTCTGCCGCTTCTCTACATTTGAGCCTAATGGCGTCACAGGCGCATTCTCCGGAGAAATAAGGAGCGGGTGGTTGGTAGACAAAGGGCAGCATACGCCCATCAAAGGCGGAGCAGTGACCGGCACCATGCAGGAGGCCTTTCGGAGGGCATACTTTTCAAAAGAGATTGTCCAGCGGGAGTCATACAAAGGGCCGGCGTATGTGAAACTCTGCGGGTTGGATATAGGTGGAGAGTAGTAGGGATATCTTGGGATATGTTAAAAAATATACCAGACCACGGTCAACGACAGCTATGAGTTATTTGTATACAGAATCATGATCAGGATGAAGGGACAGAAAGCGCATGAATTGACCTTCGCGGCAAACAAGCGCCCGAAATCCCTGGCTGATACGAATTGTATATAGACGCTGACCATCAATGCCAGTCTTGCTTTGAACCAATTCCCAGTGTAACCCTTTATCCTTATAAACGTCCGCCCATGACAGCTTTTTAATCTTGCGAAGCGTTCCAAATATGCGTATGGCCTCTTCTTTCTCTAAGGCAAACAGGTCTTCCTGAAATATAGGATTATTAAGATCGAGAAATATATTATCCGACCTTGGCACTTAGCGCCTCCAGGTCAGTCTCTGCTGGCTTGTTTTTTCCCGCCCATTTAACGGCCTCATCAATCCTGGATTTTACCGGTTCCTTGTGCATCCACATCTCGTTGTCCGGGATGATCCTGGCGGTCTTGATAAGCCATACCCCTTCCTCTATTTCTTCAACAAGTACCGGCCTTCCGGCATATTCCTTCCCAAGCGATATTTGGCCGCTTGAGCCTATAGTCTTTACAGATTGAGTATGCATCCTTCCACCTCCAATGGTATTTTAGAAAAGGATAGCATGAAGGCATGAATATGTCAATAATACAAGAGCTCGTTCACAAAGAAGGAGGATAAAAATTGGCTAAGAGTCAGGACGCAAAGAAAGAGACGAAAAAGAAACCAGTGTTATCAGCTAAGGGAAAAAAGGTAAAGAAGCAGGAGAAGAAAAAATAGCAGAGGTTAGAGCATCGAGAATGACCCTTCTAAGCTGGCCGTTGCCCAAAATATTGACTTGGGTAACGGCCCGAACATTTCTGACACAATGACAGCTTATAGCCGTATAACGCGCGCCTGACGCGCCGCAGTGCGCGTCGCTGTCGAGGCGCTGGTTGGAATCTCTCAGATGGAGTCAATTCTTGGAGCAAGGTCCGGCTCTTTATTCTTCTTTTTTTGGTGATATAAAATCATCATCTGTATAACCGACTTTATTCCTGACGAGTTCTACAATCTTCGCACCTCGTTCTTTCAAAAAACTGCGATACATTCTAAAATCGAGCATGTTTGGGTCAATCAGAGCGCGCTTCATTTCTGTAGGAGAAACATTTTCTTCTTTCTGAGGGTTTTCAATAAAATATTTTTTAGGATGTTTGTCTGTCTTATTTCGATTCTTGTTTTGAGCAAGTATCCAGAAGTTCGCGAAGTGATTAACTTCAGAATCATCAAAGCCTTTTTCATATAGAGTAGATTTCGGAAAAATGTGGTCAATTTCAGGCGTGTTTCGCTCATATTTGACTTTACCACCACGCAAGCCTTGAACCATGTGCAAAGCCAGCAAAATATTTCTATCTATAACATCTCCGTCAAAATTAGTTATCTTCTCGTAATACTTAACCCAGTTCACTGTGTCTTCAAATGGGAAAGTGCTATCGTTCTCGTCAGCCAATGGTTTAAGTTGATCATTGACGAACTTTCTTAACCTGCTGTCCGCATGCCGGGAAAATGGTTTGCTGAATGCAAATAGAAAAAAAGCCTTCCTGACCCGATCAATTTGATTGTTTGGCACGACGTGTTTTTTAACATGAAATAAATAATAAACAAATGGGACGAGATTGTAATAATTTCCAATAACATCACTGCTAGCACACCAGCATTCACGTTGAACAAAATCTACAGTGGCCCTTATGGCATTGCAGCACTCCTGAAAATTGGTTTTCAATTTATCAATATCGGTTTTCTTTCTTAATGCGGTGACATCAAATTTTGAGCCCAAATTTGAAATTACAAAAAGGCACCGAATTACGAAATCCTCATCCAAATCAAAATCATTTCCAGAATTTATTTCTTTCACAAATCGAGGAAAAGCACTTGCAGATTCACGCCAGTTCAGTTTAAGCAAGCTAAATATAAGATCGGATCGTTCTAATTTCGTACCGCCAGTATTGACACGTACGAACATTTCCAAGACGTCTGCCTCGCTTTTACGCTCGGGGTTGTCATGAGGTAAGTTCTCGTCAATAATAGAAGCTCTCAAAATATTCTCTTGTTTAAAGAAAGCGTCATCAAATTTCTCAAGATTCATAGAGAGCCTATCGATATCATCATCTGATAGCGTAAGGTCC
>JAENJC010000155.1 GCA_016844545.1 Deltaproteobacteria bacterium
CTGTATAACAGGGCATATCCATGAGTCCAAAGGCGAGGACGCCATAGGGAAGACAACGATTATAAACCCAGGGCCATTCTTTGAAGGCGGGTATGTTGTGATTACTGCTGGAAACGGGAAGTTAGAGACAGAATTAAGGTATTTTACGTAAATATTTGGTAGTGACCTCTGCGGTGAAAGGGTTCTAAATGGCTGAAAAACAATCATTCGGTGAAAGGCTTGTCACAAAGGCATTCAGCCGTTTCCCGCTAATTGCAGAGATGTGGGCAAAAAAGTTCGAGGCCCAAAGAGTTGAGGGGATACCATGGACACCCCTTATAAAAGAACTCTCCAGATGCAAAATCGGGATTGTAACCACAGCAGGTCTCCATCTTAAAAAACAGCAACCCTTTGACATGGTCGATCACGATGGAGATCCTACCTTTAGGGAGGTCCCGCGAAATGCCTTAAGATCAGAGATTACCATAACCCACAAGTATTACGATCACACCGATGCAGACAAGGACATCAACATTGTTTTTCCAATAGACAGGCTCCTTGAGATGAAGGAGAGGGGCGAGATAGGTGAATTAGCCGAATTCCATTACAGCTTCATGGGGCACATACTTGGCAGACACCTGAAGACACTGATAGAAGAGACAGGGCCTGATGTGGCCCGAAAATTAAAATCAGCCGGTGTTGACGTGGCGCTGCTGACTCCTGGCTGAGGAGTATGCAACCAGTCAGTTGGACTGGTCCAGAGGGAGATAGAAAAGGCAGGGATACCCACCATATCAGTATCTATCTTAAGAAAACTGACAGAGGAGGTAAAGCCTCCCAGATCCGTATTTGTGCGCTGGCCCTTTGGTCACCCGCTGGGTGAGCCTATTATAAGAGAGGCGTTCAAGGCGCTCAAAGAGATCAGGGAGCCGGGAACCATCATAGATCTGCCCTACAGGTGGAGAAGAGAGACATATCAATTGTAGATCCCGATCTCTCAAATAGTGTGTGGCATTACGCGGGTTCTTGTACTCCCAACGTTGATTTACTTTCGTGTTTTAAACCCATTCTGATATAATTCTAAACCGCAGTTTATTGTCATGTACCCCAAGGAATAAAGTTCAACCGTGCCTATACAACAAGAAAATCATGTCACTATCATTGATGTCATAAAGAAGCTGTCTCCTGGTGATATTTACTTTATGGGCGCCAAACCTTATGTGATCGAAGGGATGCGTCTTGCCGGGAAGAGTTCCGTTAGTCATCTGGTTCCAGACAGTAATAACAGATCCCTGGAAATGGAGGTTGAGGACCGTTATAAGGTAAGGCTCTCCTCGGACGGGAACAGAATTATATCTATCTGCAATTGCAATAACTGGTCTCCACAGAGAAGCTGTCACCATGTCATCTGCGCCGTATCTACGGTTAAAAAGGCCGTTTCTCCTGAGACTTTAGCGACTCTGCATATCGGAGATGCTTACCTTAAGTATCTGAGGGAGGCCCTCGGCCTGGTTGGGAAATCGGTTAAAAACCTGGAGGCAGAGGCTGCGCCCCAGAACCTCAAGCCGCAGGATGATAAAATCAGTTTGATTGTTGAAATCAGCGACGGACACCTTAACCTTATGTTCAGGAAAAGCGGCATCCCTTTACATATATATACGCCTACGCTCCCTGGAGATATCAGAAACTTCTGGTTTCAGACATACTATTCCTCTAAAAAACATCTACTGATTGAAGAGTTTTTCAAAACATTCGGCGACAGATATCCTGTTCTCTTCAAGGATAGGGAGAGAGAGGTTCCCCTTTCGATGGATACGGGAATCGAACACAGGACAGGCGTTCATTTCGATTGTTCAGATAACCGGGTGACGATATCTAAGACACTTGATGAAGGCAAAGATGTAAGTGAAAGGATGTTTGCATCGGAAAACTATCTTTTTGACCTGGAAAGGGGAAAAGTTGAAAAGATATCGGTTTATGCCGGATGGAGCCTATGGAGCAGGGTAAATGAGCTTGCCGCAGCATGGGAGTCGTTCAGCGAAATCAAGGTGGAGCGTAACTTCAGAAAGATCGCTGTCACCGTTGATTGCTTTAACCAGCTGCAATTCCAGGTCAACAACGATGACAAGAAGGCCCTTATGGAGTATGCGCGTTTCTCGATTGACGGGAAAGATACCCGCGTTTCAGATGCGGAGCCTCCGCTCTATCGCCTGCATGTCAGAGAAAGTGAACTCAATGAAGGCGTGATGGAGGCCACACTGGAAGGGCTCTCCGGTGAATTCACCTTTGGGATTGCAGCAAGCACCTTCTGGTTTTTCACCTCCCGCGCCTTTGAAAGGTTTTCCAGCAGCATAAGGGCTAAAAAACGTTTTGCCTTTCTGTATGATACCTACTTCGACGTTATCCGGCATAAAAAAACGGAGAGAAAGAAGGCCATCAGAATCGCCTTGAAAAATCCCGACTTCCATAAACAAAGGGTGAGGGCGGAGGGGACGAATCTACTTGACTATTTTGTAACCAAAACAGCAGAGGATGAAATCCTCTTCCTCTTTCAGGACGGGAACTGGAGGTCCGTCCCAATAGATAAAAAGGCGGAGGCCCGCATCCTGGAAATGCCGTACAGGATATTCGGACCGGAGATATTCATTAATGCCAATGCTCCGGGTGAGATGATAATCCCAAAGGATGCGTTCACAGGGAGTCTGTCAGAGCTTTACACCCAGCTATCCATGGCCAGTGTTGGGCTATTGTATGAGGACAGGCCTGTTGAGAGGGTGAAATGGGACTTTGAGATGGACGCAACACGTTCATCCATAGACTGGTTTGAGATCCGCCCAGAGATCCGCTGCAACGGGGAGGTCGTCGATGAGGCTGAGTTTGAAAAGGCGATCATGTCGGGCGGCTTGTATGAAGACGGCGGCATATTAAGGATTATAGACGAAGAGAGTCTGCGCATCCTCACAAAGGTCAATGATACCCGCAGGAAGGGCGAAAAGGGCGAGATAGTTAAAGTTCCCCGTCTCCATATCCTTGACTGGCTTATGCTTAGAAGGGACGGCGTCAAGGTACGGCTTTCCCCTGAGGATGAACGGATCATGGGAAGCCTCCTATCCTTTGAAAAGATACCGCAGAAGCCGCTACCGAAGAAACTAAAGGCGGAACTCAGACACTATCAGAAGGACGGGTATAACTGGCTTGCGTTCCTGTACGAACACCGTTTTGGGGGATGCCTTGCGGACGACATGGGGCTTGGAAAGACCATACAGACCATAACCTTCCTCGCGGGGCTCAAGGAGGGGAAGATAGAGGGAAGACACGGCGCGGATATATCACACCTCGTGGTTGTCCCGCCGAGCCTCCTCTTCAACTGGGAACATGAGATTGCAAAGTTCTATCCAGAACTAAAGGTGATGATATATCACGGGAAGGAGAGAAAGGCCGATTTTTCAGGGACAGACATAGTCCTCGCAAGTTATGACATAGTCCGCAGGGACATAGAAAAACTGAAAGAGCACTTCTTCCACGTCATCGCCTTTGACGAGGCCCAGGCAGTTAAAAACATCCAGGCCATCACCACCTCAGCAGTGCGCAGACTGAAGGGGGATTTCAAGCTGGCCCTAACCGGAACCCCTGTTGAAAACCATATAGGTGAGTACTACTCCATCATGGACCTGGCAGTTCCAGGCCTTCTTGGAGAGCATGAGGAGTTCACCAGCAGGAGGGGGAAGGAGCTCCCGCAGGAGATTACCAGGATAGTCCAGAGGACAAGGCCTTTTGTCCTCAGAAGGACCAAACAACTGATTGCAGACGAACTCCCTCCGAAGATCGAGACCGACATCTATCTTGAGCTTACTCCCCATCAGAAGGGTTTTTACAACAGGACTGTAGCTGAGGTCAAGGAGACTGTTGAGGAGGCATACAGGAACAAGACAGCAGGCCAGGCGCGCATCATCGCCCTTACCGCTATACTCAAGCTCCGGCAGATATGCCTTTCTACAAGGCTCCTGATTAAAGACAAGAAGGAAAGCTCACCTAAGATAGACTTTCTCATAGAGCAGCTTCAGGAACTCAGGGATGAGGGGCACAGCGCCCTTATATTCTCCCAGTTCACATCCTTCCTGGATATTGTGGAAGAGGGGATGAACGCCGCAGGGATCGGGTACTTTCGGCTTGACGGCTCAACTCCTGTTGCAAAGAGGAAGAAGCTGGTCGGGGACTTTCAGGCCTCAGAAGGGCCTTCAGTCTTCCTCATAAGCATGAAGGCAGGCGGGAAGGGGCTCAACCTTACCCGCGCCTCCTACGTCTTCCACCTTGACCCCTGGTGGAACCCGGCTGTTGAAAACCAGGCATCAGACAGGGCCCACAGGATAGGGCAGACGGCAACGGTGACCGTTACGAGGCTCCTGATGCGCCATACAGTAGAGGAGAAGATGATGCTCCTAAAGGAAAAGAAGACAAGGCTTTACAAGGCGCTCCTTGAAGAAGGAAGAGGGGAAGGGGCGTCTATCAGCAGGGAGGACTTTGAATTTCTGATCGGGGATTGAGGAGGAATAAATGGTTGTTACAGATCTCAAGCACCTGGGACACCAGGTTTCAATGACAGATGCCTTAAGGAATGGGATTGACTTCCTGCTGCGGCCTGATATTCATCTTATCCCTGACGGCAGGGTGGATATTGATGGAGATCGTGTGTTTGCTCTCGTCCAGCGATATGAGACGGTTATGACGGATGCCCCAAGATTTGAATACCATAGAAAGTATATCGACATCCAGTATATCGTATCCGGCGAAGAGATCATCGGCTGGGCCCCTGCCGAACGGATGGTTATTACCGAAGAATA
>JAENJC010000156.1 GCA_016844545.1 Deltaproteobacteria bacterium
CCTCTGAAGCTCCTTCCCGTCGTTTATATCAGGGCAGAGTACCACCTGACAGTGAAGCTCTATCTTTGCATCTGTCAGCTCTTTGATTATAGGGATTATGTCCCGGGCCTTGGGGTTCCCTGTGAGCATCCTTCTGAGTTCCGGGTTCGTGGCATGGACTGAGATATAAAGGGGTGAAAGCCTCTCCTCCTTTATCCGCTCCAACTCCTTGTCTGTGATCGTCGCCATTGTGACGTAGTTGCCGGAGAGGAAAGAGAAGCGGTAGTCTTCGTCTTTGAAATATAGGGTCTTTCTGAGACCTTTCGGAAGCTGGTGAGCGAAGCAGAAGATGCAGTTGTTCTTGCATGCCTTTGGCTTAAGAGGCGGGAAGTTAAGCCCCATCTCCTCCCCTTCATCCTTCTCAACCTCCATCTCCCACTCCTCGCTGTCGGCCTTGAGAACACCAAGGAGAAGTTCCGGGTCTGTGGAAAAGAAGCGGTAATCAAGGATATCATTTACCTCATGGCCGTTTATGGACAGCAGGATATCGCCATCTTCAAGACCAAGCTCGGAGGCGATACTGTCCGGGTCTGCGGATGTGATTGGTAGCTTTCATTGTCCCTGGCTGAGAACAATGACTATTTATCTTGACTTTTTTATTCAGGCCTGATTATGATTGTGTCATTACGAATTTAGAACCATGAGAGAAACTGTCAAATGACAAGAAAGTAGACCTGACCCCAATTGTGAATAAGAAATGCTATGTTAATACAAAACCATCCTTTATTTTTTTCCGCAGTCAGGTTTAAAGAGCATCTTAAAAAGGGGACTCCGTATTCACATAGCTTAAGGAGGTGATTGTGGGAGGTAGCAATAAAAAATGTATCTGAGTAAAACAGGTTTTTTTAAAAAAATACAAAAGGAGGGGTAAATGAAAAGAATTACAAGGTTTATAGGTTTAATGTTCGTTGCGGCAATCATGACGTTTGCATTCTCAGCGGCCTTGGCGACCGAATATGAGGCTACGAAAGGTATTAAATCAGCCAATGCGGTCTTTGACGTACGAATAGGAAATCCGGCAAGCGCAGCGCTTCACTTACAGCTCGTACATCAGACCTTAAAAGACATGAAGGCTGAAAAGAAGGCGGCAAAGTTTGCGGTTGTTTTTATCGGGCCTTCGGTGAAACTCATTTCCAAAAACAGGGAGGGCTTTGCCCCTGATGATGCAAAGCATCTTGACGCCATAGCCAAGACTATAACCGAGATGTCCAAGGATGGAATACGGCTTGAGATCTGCCTTGTAGCCGCAAAGCTATTCAATATAGATCCTGCGACCGTTCTGCCGGAGATAAAGCATGTTCCTAACGGCTGGATATCGGTGATAGGTTATCAGGCAAAAGGCTACTCTCTGGTTCCAGCCTATTAAGACTGTTTTGGGGAAGGCGTCGCGCCTTCCCCATCTTTACAAGGGAACAAAAGGGGTCAGGTCTATTTTCTTGACATCGGATTCTTGAAGTGATATTTTTTGCCTATGGCTCGTCCATTACGCATAGAGTTTCCAGGAGCCGTATATCATGTCACCAGTCGGGGAAATGAACGAAAGGCCATATTTCGGAATGATCATGACCGTGAGGCATTCCTCAATACCCTCCATCGCGTTACTGTCCGCTATAATTGGCTCTGTCATGCCTATTGTCTGATGGACAACCATTACCATCTCCTCATCGAAACACCTGATGGGAACCTCTCCATCGGCATGAGACAACTAAACGGCGTCTATACCCAGATGTTCAACAAACATCATAAAAGGGTCGGACATCTGTTTCAGGGACGGTTTAAAGGAGTTGTTGTGCAGAAAGACAGCCATCTTCTTGAGGCGTGTCGTTATGTAGTCCTTAACCCTGTAAGGGCTAAGATTGTGGAAAGCCCTCGCCTGTGGAAATGGAGCAGTTATTTAGCAACGGCCGGACTGCGAAAAGCGCATCCGTGTTTTACCAAAGATTGGATTTTGGGACAATTCGCTTCCACAAGTAAGGCAGCGGAAAATGCTTACCGAAAATTCGTAAGAGATGGGATAAAGGCAAAACCTATTTGGAAAGACCTCATAGCGCAAAGCATTTTGGGTGAGGATGATTTTGTGGAAGGACTGATCGACCATGTGAAAGGACGGGAGAGCATTCCTGATATACCAAAGAGCCAGCGATTCATAAACAGGCCGGCTCTGGAGTCCCTTTTCAGCAAAGATGCACTTCGAGATAAATGCATAAGAGATAAGAGGATAGAAGAGGCAGTGGAGAAGTATGGATATACACAAAAAGATGTGGCCAACCATCTTGGACTGCATTTTGCCTCGGTAAGCCGCATCATGAGGATAAGAGGGGCAATGTTAAAAATATAGACCTGACCCTTTTTTGCTTGGACCCTTTTTTGCTTGAAAAGATTGGGGCATTAAGAAGAGCTGCAACGGGATCTAACCCGATATCTTCTTGATGATTAATTCCTCGATCTTAGAAGAATTACTCCTTGAATAGGATTGGTACAGGGTTGCCTTCTTTGTGTGATATTCGCTATCTGAGATGAGTCCTACCTCTTTGGCCTTTTCTAAAATAGACATCTTGCCATTCACCTCAGCTTGAACCTCCTTTCCTAATCGGGCAACCGATGCCATGTCCCTTTCCAACCTCTTTTCACGGTAGGCCTTCAACCCCTTTTGAACTATGTAGGCTGTTACGGCTGTCGCAAATATTGGTAACAAGACAGAAAGAAATTTATAAGTCGTAGAGCTGACAACATGAGTTCCACCCTTCATCAATCCCCAGGAGGCCAGGGTCGCTTTGATCGGCGAAGTGGTAAAGGTAGAGACCACCCATGACCCGACCAATAGACCTGCAATTCCGCTGACACTGGGTATCTGGCTGAAGAACTGCTTGTTTAGGTAGAAGGCCAGCTCTTTAAGCTCCTTAGCGAGCTTGTCCTTATCCATCTTCTTCAGATCCTGAAGGAACTCTATTAACCTATCAATAAGATTATTCATGAGGAGTAAAATAAACCTGGAGATGGTGATTGTCAAGGTAGATAATAGTCCTTCAGATAGCCCCCAGGTGATGAACTGGTTGAAATCATGCCGTTCTTCTGTTATCTTTGCGTTAGTTGGAGGTAGCTGGTGACTAAAAAGACTCTCTGAGCAAATTAAGGACATCCATATAATTCTCTATCTATCTTTATCTGCCGTCACAAATACCTCTTTCCCACGGCATTGATCGAGTCAAGGGCTATAAAGAAGGCATCTATCATATCTGGGTCAAATTGTTTTCCCCTCTCTTTCCTTAATTCATCCAAAACCTGATCTTGGTCCCATGGCTCCTTGTAAACCCGTTGGGATGATAGGGCGTCATATACATCCGCTATTGCTACAAGTCTTCCAAATGGCGGTATCTCTTCGCCTTTACGACCAATGGCTTTGCCTTCGCGGGTTTCATAGCCCGGCAGGCACTGGCCCGTCATGACATTAAGGTACCCCGGGTACCCATTTCCGTCCCAGTGTTCATGGTGGCAGAGTGCCACCTGGGCTGAGGCCTGGTCGAAATCGGAGTGGGATACGGCAAAGAGTCTTGCACCAAGATATGTGTGAGTCTTCATGATTTCGTATTCAGCAGGGTCGAGGCGGGCCGGTTTTTTAAGGATCATGTCCGAGATGGCCACTTTGCCAACATCGTGGAGCATGGCGGCGATCCTCAGTATGTCCTTGTTCTTTCCTATCTCAATCTTGGATACACCGCGGCGGCTTGCCCATGCCTCGTATATCTCAACGGCATATCCGGCCACCCTGTTTACGTGGGCGCCTGTCTCTTTTGGATCTCTAAGCTCCGCCATGCTGATCATCCTGAGGATGATGTCCCTGGTAAGCTTGGCCCTTTCTATGGCAATGGCCGCGTTGTTGGCAAAGTGGATTATATACTGTTCATCATCTTTTGAAAAAGGGATGATTTTTCCATCTTCACTCATTGAATTTATTAGCTGGAGCACGCCAATAACTTCACCCTGGAGGTTCTTCATCGGGAAGGTTAGAATCGACTTCGTGCGATATTGGGAGATATTGTCATAGCTTTTGTTGAATGCGTAAGTGACATTATCCTTGAGCTCATAGACATCCGGTATATTGAGCATCTCGCCTGTACCTGCCACATAACCGCATATTGATTCGTTATCGACAGGTGTAGTAAAGGTGGAATAGATAAGCTTCTGCCCTGGTTGCAGCCTCTTCTGCATGGTTTTGTTCAAAGTGTAGCTGAATTTCAGGTAGTTTCCCTCCCTGATATATATGGAGCCGGCATCATCGTTGGCAAATTGACATGCCACAGTGAGGATGTGCTCAAGGAGTATGTCGAG
>JAENJC010000157.1 GCA_016844545.1 Deltaproteobacteria bacterium
ATGCGTCCCCTTTTCCCGAAACCTCCGGCTTTGCCGGAGGTCACTCACTCTAATGGCCGGGGAAAACTCCACTTAAGAAAGCGCTAGCACCGCTATCACAATTCCAATTGAGGCACTGGCAAGATGCACTGAGAGTATCAACAAGACATCTTGTAGAGAAGTATTTTCCATCTCTACTGTCATCTCGCTGTTCTCCTCCCTTTCATCTGCGTACTCGTGTGAGAAAACCTGCATAACTGAATCCATGAAACCCACCCCCTTTCTTTTTCAAATCATTTCATCTTCGATGATAGTAACTATACGTCATGTTGAAAAAGGTGTAAATTCCCCACAAGTATGATTTTTCCATAGTATTATGAGGTGAGAGTCCCCCCCAAAGGAAGTAGAAGATTCTGCAAGCCTTTAAAAAGGCTGATTCTTAAATCTAAAAAGGAGGTACCTTAACTGGGGAGAGATAGAGATAACTTGAGTCGGGAGTTATAAATAAAGTCAAAACTGGCTAATGCTTTTCTTTTAAAAAGAGGGTAACCGCTTCTAATCTGCTTTTTACGCCTAGCTTCTTATAGATATTCTGCAGGTGGGATTTGACCGTGTCAGTCGATACATAGGTGAGGGCTGATATCTCTTTATTGCTTTTTCCCTGGAGGAGCAAGTGCAGCATTTCCTTCTCGCGTTCGGTCAGTAAGGTCCTTTCGGCAATCTCCTTTTCCATGTCCTCATCGGTCTCCGGTGCGCCTTGTGTTCTTGGCACCGTAGGCACAATATTGGCAAGAAATGGCGAAGTTATCTTCTCCCCGGCATGTGTGCTGCGTATAATCCTGATAAATTCGCTGTGGTCGGCATCCTTGAGAATATAGCCTGCAGCGCCAGCCCGGAGTGCGGAAATGACTCGTTCGTCTTCATTATGCACAGATAGCATTAGTATTTTGATATTATTGTTCCGCTCAAGGATCATCTGCGTAGCGCTTATGCCGTCGAGTTTCGGCATCTCGACATCCATGAGTATTATGTCGGGGGTCTGCTTCTGGGCAAGGGTAAAAGCGTCCTGGCCATCGGCAGCTTCTCCGATTACTACGAGGTCATCTTCCTGCTCCAGCAGGCTTTTCAGCCCCTGCCGAAAGAGCCGTTGATCATCGGCTATAAGAATCTTAATTGGCATAAGCTTCTTCCCCTGACGGCAGTGTGACATAAAAAGCAGCGCCTTTTTCCACCCTGTTTTCAGCCCATATCTTTCCACCATGGGCATCGACAATAACTTTGCAGAAGTAAAGCCCCAGTCCAGTCCCCCGCTTGACCTCATTCTTGCCGATCTTATAGAGCGGTTCGAAAATACTGGAAAGCTTCGATGGGGAGATACCGATGCCTTCATCCTCTATTTTAAACAACAGATAACCTGCTTTTTCTCCGGTAAGCCCGCATGTTATGTCTATTCTGCCGCCCGTATCTGAATACTGTATGGCGTTATCAAGAAGGTTGATAAAGACCCTTTTTAAGCGACGCTTGTCGGCGTGTATCGCTATAGACTCGTCTTTAAAATGCAGATGTACCTGTACCTTTCTTTCCTCCGCTTCTATCTGCAGGAGCTTGACTGCCTCTTCAACGGCCTCGGCAAGAGGGAAGGTGGAAAATATCAACGGGAGGTCTGCATAGCTGTTCTGATAAACATCCAGTACATCGTTGATCAGACCGAGAAGGAGTTCGCTGCTGGAGACAATATCTGATAATACGCGGTCTGTGGTTTCGGGGCTTGATGAGCCAAGTGTACCCTGGAGGCTCTTCAGGCGCTGCCTGATGCCGATGATTGGATTCCGGAGGTCGTGGGCAAGCATGGACGAGAAGTGGCTCAGGGCGTTGAACCTCTCGGCTCTCAGTAATTGCCCCTCAAGCTCCTTCTTATTGGTGACATCTCGCAGATGAACCACCAGGAAATCCGTCTTCCCGTTCTTTCTGATGCCGATAATATCCATTTCCATTATTAGAAGTTCCTCATTATGATTCAGTACTCCTACTTCTCTTGTTGGTGCGGTTTCGCCGCCAAGCGTCCGTTCAAGGAGGTCAGCAAATATCATCCTGTCCTTTTCCGATAGGATGATCGTAAACTCACGGTCAAGAATATTGTCCTTTGAATAACCTAGAACCTCTTCCTGTTTCCTATTGACCGCCTTCACCCGTCCTTCCGTATCCAGCATGAATAGCGAGTCTGTCAGACTGTCGAACAGGCTCTTGTACTTCTCCTCAGACTCCCTGATTACGCCTTCCAGTTTTTTTCTTTCTGTAATATCCCTAACAAAAGCTCTTGTTCTGACAAAGTCGCCGCTGGCCGGATCATAGAAGGCAGTAGCCGTAACCTCCACGTCGATCCGTCTGCCGTCCTTGGTGATAAACTGGGCCTCGACTGTGCTGATGCCTTTATCTATCGCCTGCGCTATATGGTTTTTCATCCTCTCTCTATATTCATCGGGCACAATGTCTTCTATCCTCTTCCGCCTCATTTCGTCGAGGGTATAACCCACGGTATCGAGCTCCGTCTTGTTCACGTTCACAAAAAATCTATCGGCATCGACGGAATGTATCATTTCTGGAGAGTTCTCAATAAGATCCTTATATCGCTCCTCAGATATTTCAAGCTCTTTTGTCTGTTTCTGAAGGTTTGAATAGGTTTCCTGGAGTGTGCCGGCCATCCTGTTAAATTCGTCTGCCAGTTTTTCGATCTCATCGTTAGTCCTGATGTTCAGACGATATCCAAGGTCTCCCCGTTCAAAGTGTTCAACGCCCTTATAGAGTTCATCGACAGGTTTTACGATCTTCCTGCCGGCGTAGACACCAGTGAGAGAAAGAAGTGCTATCAGGGCGGCACCGAATACGGATATGCGCGCAAGAAGGGAATAAATCGGTGCATAGGCCTCTTCAGGGCTCTGTCGTGTGAAGATATACCATTTTTTCCCGTCGAACCAGCCGTTCTCCGATATAAGGGTGGAGCGTACCGGCGCAAACCCTATGATGGAACCATGTCCGCCATGGGCATCGTCTTTGACCACACCCCATCCGGGCTGGGCATGCGAAATCATTGCAATGAGGTCGGGGCTCACCAGGTGGCTGCGGAGAGGAAATATGGGGCACATAATAATCGTTCCTGAAGAGTCTACGAGGTTAGCATGACCGGTTTCTTCAATCCGCACATTTTTTATGACCGAAAGGAGTTTATCCACGCTATACCTGATCACAAGCAGGCCGATGACTGTACCGCCTTCCGTGATGGGCACTGCGATATTTATCAGATACACATCTGTCTCTGCTTCCAGCTTTAAATCTCCTACATAAACCTTTCCTTTATCGCCATTATACGCGCCTGTAAACCAATTTTCGTTCCTGTAGTTCCCTTTATTGTTTTCATTAATTCCGGCAATAAACTTACCTTCAGAATCAACAATTAGAAGGCTGTGAACAGCTTTGTCATCGTATTTCTTGAATTCCGCAAGATATTGTATCAGCGCTTGATCATTAATCTTATTTTTTATTGCAGCATGTATGTTGGGGGAAAGGGCAAGCCGCTGGGTATCGATGACCTCTCGGCCGATGACCATGTCGATTTTGTCTGCGGTTTCCTTCGCCAGCTCCTGGAAGCTTGTGCCAATAGAGTTTCTGCGAGTGGTCTTCCCGTCGAGATAGGTAAGATAAAGCCCCACCAGTAAAGGCAATATGCCTACAATAACTATGGAGATGACGACCTTCTTCTGTATACCCAGCTTCATGATCCGCGCCATAAAATCTTGGTTGAGTAGAAAAAAGGAACCCTGATATGGTACCGATATCACAGTGAAATTCAATTGTCAATTTGACAATCTGACCCAGTGGTTATATAAATAAAAAACATGCCAGGGACTTCACGAGCCGTTGTTTAAGGAGTCAATCTGTTTCCAATCAGGAGATTAAGCCATGACTGACCCCATCGGCATCGGCACAACAGGCCTCGTGATGAACGAACCGCTTATATTTGAGAGGTCTTCGGAGGAAAAGAGGGGGTTAATTATCCCTAAATCCGATGTAGGGGATGCGCGGCCGGAGGATGTTATCCCGGCTGATCTCCTGAGAACTGACATTGAAGGATTTCCGGAGGTCTCGGAGGTCGATGTCGTAAGACATTTCACGCGCTTATCGCAATGGAACTACGGTGTTGATACCGGGTTCTACCCCTTAGGCTCCTGCACCATGAAGTATAACCCCAAGGTAAACGAGGATATCGCAAGGCTTCCCGGATTCGCCAGGACCCACCCGTATCAGCCTGAGAGTCTTTCCCAGGGAGCCTTGCAGCTAATGTATGATCTGGAAAGGTATCTTGCGGAGATAAGCGGGATGGATGCCGTGACCCTTCAACCCGCTGCCGGAGCTCAGGGGGAACTTTGCGGGATGCTGATGATTGCGTCTTATTTTGCACATACTGGAAAGCCGCGTAAGAAGGTAATTATCCCTGATACCGCCCACGGAACAAACCCAGCTTCTGTCACCCTGGCTGGTCTTACAGCAGTTCCTGTGAAAACTGGGAATGAAGGGATATTGACGCCGGATGCGGTAAGGGCGGTTATGGACGAGGACACGGCCGGGATTATGATCACCAATCCAAATACTCTGGGCCTCTTTGAGAGGAGCATAAAAGAGATAGCCGGGATTGTCCACGAAAAGGGAGGGTTTGTGTACTGCGACGGGGCCAACATGAACGCCCTCCTTGGGATTGCAAGGCTTGGGGAGATGGGGGTTGATGTGGTACACATGAATCTTCACAAGACCTTCTCCACCCCGCACGGCGGCGGCGGCCCAGGCGCCGGGCCTGTAGGGGTAAAAAAGGAGCTGGAGCCGTTCTTGCCTGTTCCACGGGTTATCAAAAAAGAGGCAGGACATTTTCTTGAATACAACCGGCAAGATTCCATCGGCAGACTGAGGGCCTTCTACGGAAACTTCGGGGTCCTTGTGAGGGCATATGCATATATAAGGGCCATGGGGCCTGAAGGCCTTAAAAAGGCAGGAGAGATGGCAGTGCTTAATGCCAATTATGTGAAAGAGGGGCTTAGGTCACACTACCACCTTCCGTATGACCAGCCATGCTTGCACGAGGCTGTATTTACAGATAAGATACAGGCAGAAAAAGAGGTTCATACAATAGACATTGCAAAAAGACTCATGGATTATGGCTTCCATCCGCCAACGGTTTACTTTCCCCTTGTTGTCCATGACGCCATAATGATAGAGCCAACAGAGAGCGAGGACAAGGCAGGCCTGGACAGCTTCATTGATGCCATGAAAAGGATTGCAGAAGAGGAACCTGAACTGGTCAAAGGCGCTCCGCATAAAACCAGGGTTGGCCGCCTTGATGAGGCTAAGGCTGCAAGGAAGCCGGTGTTAAGGTGGGGGTCAAGTGCTAAGGGTTAGATTCCATGGCAGGGGTGGTCAGGGGGCGAAGGTTGCAAGCAGAGTTTTGGGGACTGCTGCATTCCTTGAGGGATACTATGCCCAGGACTTTCCACTCTACGGAGCCGAAAGGAGAGGCGCCCCCATAGCCGCATTCACACGCATATCCAAGGAGCCTGTTCTTGAGCGTGGAATAATAACAGAGCCGGATATAGTGATAGTGATGGACGAAACCCTTCTGGATGATCCACTGGCCAATCCTCTATCTGGAGTAGAAGAAGGAAGCGTTGTCTTTATAAACAGCACCCATTCTGTGCCTGAAGCAAAGGCCAGACATAAAATATCAGCAACTGTGATAACCCTCGATTTAACTAAAATTGGCCTTGAGAAGTTGGGAAGAGCTGTGCTCAGCACCCTCGCAGGGGGTGTGGCAGCAAAACTTGCAGGGATAAATGAAGATTCTTTGAGAAAAGCAGTTGAGAAAGAGACCTCCGAGATTGTTACTGACAGAAACATTGTAGAGAAGAACATTGAAGCCGCTGTTTATTGTTTCAATTCAGTCGAACCCCACCCTCACCACTTCGACGCCGTTCGTCCTGAGCTTGTCGAAGGATTGAACGGCTCTCAGTACAGGCCTGCCCCTCTCCCTGAGGGCGAGGGTAAAAAAATAACTGTAATAACCGTTCCCTTTGAACCGGCTAATATATCCGCTCCTTCCGTTAACTCCGCTGCCAATACCCCCATGCGAAAGACAGGGAACATGAGGATTTTCAGGCCTGTCTGGGACTATGAAAAATGCACAAAATGCATGACCTGCGTCGCCAGGTGCCCTGATGGCTGCATAACAGTGAATAAAGATGGTTTCCCGTATACCGATTACGATAACTGCAAGGGGTGCATGATCTGCGCTGAGGAGTGTCCTGCTGATGCTATCACTGCGGAAAGGGAGGTACACGCATGGTAAGGCAGATGCTCACAGGCAATTCGGCGGCGGCATGGGGTGTTAGACTGGCGGAAGTTGACTATATCCCAGCCTTCCCCATAACCCCTCAGACCGAGATAATTGAGAGCCTGGCCAAATGGATAGGCGAAGGGGAGATGGATACACGGTTTGTGACCATGGATTCGGAACACTCAATGATAACAGCAGCAGGGGCGGCCTCCGCCACAGGGGTGAGGGTATTCACTGCCACGTCTTCACAGGGGCTTCTTTACGGCTTTGAGATGCTCTATACAGTTGCAGGCTGGCGCGTTCCCCTGGTGATGGTAAATG
>JAENJC010000158.1 GCA_016844545.1 Deltaproteobacteria bacterium
GAAAGGGATAAAAAGATAATGGTGGGGATATCACAGCAGGTCTCTGTTGCTCTCGAGCAGGCAAGGTTTTATAAGGAATCCGTTGATAAGACGCTGGAACTTTCCCATAAGATAGAAACGATAAAAGTGATGAATCAGATAGACAGGAGCATCCACTCTACCCTGAAGGCGGAAGAACTATTGGAGACCGTGACGAGGCTTATCTCAAAGGTGATACCTTGTGATAGGGCGACAGTCTCACTTGTTGATATGGAGCGGGATGGGTTCATATACAAGGCCGGTTACGGGACGGCCATAGTGCCAAAGGGCGGCTTTGTTCCCTTTGCCGATACATCCGCCAGGGGAGTTATCGAGACAGGCAGAACGGAGTATGTGAACAACCTCTCGGAGATGAGGCCGCTTCTGCCTTTAGAGAAGAGATTTCTTGATGAGGGGTTCCTCTCCCACATAAGGGTACCTATAACGATAAAGGGGGATGTGGCAGGGATATTGACGGTAGGCGCAAAGAGGGTTGCCGCATTTACAAAGGAAGACCTATCGACCCTTGAGTACCTCTGCTCCCAGATAGGTGTTGCCCTTGAGAATGCAGGGCTTATATCAGACCTTGAAGAACTCTTCATCAGCGTAGTCAAGTCCCTTTCCTCCGCAATAGACGCAAAGTCTCCATGGACTGCCGGGCATTCGGAGAGGGTCACGAAATATGCCCTTGATATTGCTAAGCAGATGGGGCTTTCTGAAAAGGAGCTTAAAAGCCTTGAGCTTGCCGGTCTCCTGCACGATGTCGGGAAGATCGGGACGTACGAGTCTATTCTCGATAAACCTGCAAAGCTTAACGATGAGGAGCAGGCCGTGATGAGACAGCATCCTGTGATGGGCGCTGAGATACTTGCTCACATTAAACAATTGAAAGATATTATCCCAGGCGTGAAATACCATCATGAATTCTATGACGGAACAGGATATCCTGAAGGGCTCAAGGGAGAGGCCATACCGTTATACGCACGAATACTTACCGTTGCTGATACTGTAGATGCTATGGGGGCCGACAGGCCTTACAGGAAGGGGAGGGCAACGGATGTGATTATTGCGGAGTTAAAAAGGTGCTCAGGGACACAGTTTGATCCGAAGGTGGCGGAGGCGTTTTTGAAGATTGAGGGCAAATTGGAACGATAGGTTCCTTGATACATTCTATCTTGCGGATAAAATTTAACCGATAATCAATTAAAAGAAGGTGCAATATGGCTATTGAAAGGCTTAGTTTTGAAGATATCGGGAAGGTAAATAGAGCCACACTGGGACCGGATATTCCTCTATCCGTCTTTCGTCTTGTCCGACTGATAGGTATGAATAAAATCCTCGGTGAAAGCGCAGGTCCCACCCTGTATATGGTAGGGAAGGACATCGGCAATGGGTTAGATTTGACAACAGTTGATGACCTTGCAGGACTTGTCCAGACGCTCAGAATTGGGATACCAAAGGTCTTAAAGTCGTCAGATGACACGATCGTCATAAGGGTACTGGAATGCATGACATGTTCCGGGTTGCCAAATATCGGCGAGATGTTTTGCAATTTTGAAGGTGGTTTAATAACAGGGGCGCTGGAAAAGATATTAAAGAGACCTGCAAAGGCGGTGCAGACCAAGAGTCAATCGTCAGGGTTCGATTGCTGCGAGTTTGAGATCAGTCTGTTTTGATATGGAGATGTTGGCCTATGGATGTTGCTGAAAAAGATCAAAGACTGAAGATGCTGGAGAGAGAGGTTGCCTCTTTGCGGCTGCAATTGGAGGATTCAAAAAACTTAGCAACTATCAAGGAAAAGGTCTTCAAGACCAGCATCTCTGGACAGGAGACCCTTTACAATGAGCTGAATAAAAAGCTAAAGGACGTGCGGACAAAGGAGTACGAGATATTGGTGCTCAACGCATTGAACATGATTGTCGCCACTGCCAACAGGTATATCAATATAGATGAAATCTTACAACCAACCCTGGACGTGGTAATAAACTCTTTGAGGGATTTGGAAAAAGCAGACGGGAAGGAGATAAAGATCACCGGCGGTATCTTCCTTTTAAACAATGAAACAGGAAAACTGAATCTCTCAGCCGTTCAGGGCATGACGCCGGATATGCTTGGATGTAAGGGGGTTGTTCCCATTGGGGAGTGCCTGTGCGGGATTTCAGCCATGTCAGGGGAGATAGCCCATGCGCCATATTGCACCTCTGATCCGCATCACACCTGTGGTCCTGCTGATGTGGAGGAGCACTCCCATATATGTATACCTTTGAAATCAGGGAATAATGTCTGTGGAGTCATATCCTTGTGCCTCTCCCCAGCCGGTTACCAATTAAGACCCTCTGATACGGCAATATTTACCTCTATCGGGAGTTATCTCGGCCTCCACATAGAAAAGGCAGGACTATATAAGAAGATACAGGAACAGGCCATAAGGGATGGTTTGACAAGACTGTTTAACCGCATGGAGTTTCAGCGACTATTGCAGGCCGAAGTGGAACGTTCGGCCCGCTACAATAGTGAGTTTACCTTACTACTCTTAGATATAGACCACTTTAAACGGCTCAACGACACTTATGGTCACCAGGCCGGCGATGAGGCGCTTAAAGCGCTTGCCGGGGTTCTTACTAAGGGGATACGCCTGGTAGACATGGTCGCCAGGTACGGCGGGGAGGAGTTCGTCATAATCCTGCCTCAAACATCAATCGAAGGGGCGTTGATAATTGCGGAAAGGTTAAGATCAAGGGTAGCTGCGAATACTATCAAAACTGACGCAGGTGATATCTCTATGACCATAAGCATAGGGCTTGCTTCTTTTCCTGTAGATGAAAAAACAACGGACGGGCTGATTAAAAAGGCTGACATGGCCCTTTACTCAGCAAAAGAGAACGGTAGAAACATTATCTGCAAGTTTTAAGATGTCGCGTCATTATCCTAAATGGCTTCATGAGGTGCTCAGGGACACAGTTTGATCCGAAGGTGGCGGAGGCGTTTTTGTCTACAATTGCCCGAAGCTCGATTTAGAAAAGCGCCGTTTGCGAGGCAAAGCCGACGCAATTGTGCCTTTGGGATAAGATTGCATGCTCCTTACAGGCGCTCGCAATGACAGCAGAGTTCAGGTGTTAACTTTCTATGTCGGGATCAGGTGACGAATAAGTTTGATTTTTTCCTTGACCATTACGTTCAACGACTATATAATTCGCAAGTTCAGCTTTTAAGGCAAATTTAAAAGTCTTGTGCCGAAAAATCTATCTAACTCCTTGTAATTAATGAATAAAATGGCGGCGTAGCCAAGTGGTAAGGCAGAGGTCTGCAAAACCTCTATTCATCGGTTCAAATCCGATCGCCGCCTCCATCATTTTTCAAAACCCTTCATGAAAAATCATACATCGACCTCCCGCAATCCCTGGTTGTTTGTGCCGACCCTCTACTTTTTCGAGGGACTTCCGTATGTTATTATCAATACCGTTTCCGTGATCCTGTACAAGCGCATGGGTGTCGACAACGCCAGCATAGCCTTCTGGACGAGCTGGCTTTATCTTCCGTGGGTCATAAAAATGTTGTGGGCTCCAACAGTAGAAATGAGCGCTACCAAGCGAAGCTGGATAGTTTCTATGCAGTTGGCTATGGGGCTTTCCCTCTTTGTTGCGGCATACTCAATCAATACACCGCATTTTTTTCTGCTCTCCCTGCTTGCGTTCGCGGCTGGGGCATTCATATCTGCCACCAACGACATAGCCACTGATGGCTTCTATATGCTTGCGCTCACTGAAAAAGAACAGGCTTTTTTTGTAGGTCTGAGATCCGCGTTTTATCGGCTTGCCATGATATTCGGCTCCGGTCTCCTGGTCTATCTTGCTGGCCTGATGGAGGTTTCAACCGGGGATGTCCCTGTAAGCTGGATGCTGGTTCTGG
>JAENJC010000030.1 GCA_016844545.1 Deltaproteobacteria bacterium
TACCGGGATGACAAGTCTTGCAGTTCAACCAGTAGGTATGGACATCGTGAGGGAACAGGGCATCGGTCATAACTGCCATTTTTGACTTGATTATAATAGGGGCGTCGTATGGTTTTTCCTCCATCGATCCGTCAAGAGATGAAATTGGGGCGATTAATTTCCTCCTCACACTCTCTGCCCAGTCGATCAATCCATACTTGTCTCGTGGAAAAAGTGTGAGCGGGATTGCCATCTTTCCTGGTGTATCGTATAGCGAATATGTGTATGTTTTCTCCCCTCTGGCTGCTAAGGATGAGAAAGCCAGGCAAAATACCAGTATCAAAGATGCTGATGTTCTAAGAAGATGTTTCATGGACAGGATTTTCTCTTGAATGCGGCATTCTAGGCTACCCCTCCGCTACCGGTTATTTAAAAAAGACCCTGGTTATGTCGTTGTAAAAGGCAAAGACCATTAAGGTGATGAGAAGGAAGAGCCCCACCTGCTGGGATATCTCCTTGAACTTGTGGCTCAACGGCCTTCTGAGGATGGCCTCTATGGTGAAGAAGGTCAGATGACCTCCGTCTAAGATTGGGATAGGGAGGAGGTTCAGGACTCCCAGGTTTATACTCAGGAGGGCCATAAATGATAAGAGCGCCAGAGGCCCTGCCTTGGCCTGCTCACCTGCCATCTGGGCAATAAGTATCGGCCCGCCTATTGTCTCGGCCGGGACTATCCTCTGGATAAGCTTGACTATCCCCAGCAAAGTCAGTTTAGTTACATTCCATGTAGAGATGATCCCTTTCCCAACCGCCTCTACAGGGTTGGACCTCTCTATAACATAGTTCTTTGAAGCTCCTATCCCAATGACCCTTATCTCGGTGTCCTCTCCGAATATCGTCTTTACCTTTGTTACCTTCGGCCTTACATCAAAACGCAGGTTTGAGCCGGATCTAAAGATCTCAACAGTTATGATATCCTTCTTTGTCGTCTGGATCTTCTCCGAGAGCTCATCCCACTTGGATATATGCATGCCATCGATAGACATGACCTTATCCCCAGTCTTTATTCCTGCCTCAAAGGCCGGGAATCCTTCCTTCACATCACCGACCTCAGAGGTCATCGTCGGTACACCTACCATAAAGGCCAGCGTAAACAGGAATGCTGCAAATCCGATGTTGAATATCGGCCCTGCGGCCACTATGGCCATCTTCTTCCCTGCTGATTTATGGGAAAAGGAGCGGGCCATCTCTTCAGGTGTAACCTCTTCATCAGGGTCTTCACCTATCATCTTCACATATCCGCCGAGAGGAAAGGCAGAGATCAGGTATTCCGTCTCCCCTATCTTACGCCCGATCAGCTTCGGCCCAAATCCGAGGGAAAACTTCAACACTCCTACACCGAGCCTCTTGGCCAGAAGAAAGTGGCCAAGCTCATGAACAAATACAAGCACACCAAGGACTACAACTGCATATATTATCGTTATCAAGAATCTCTCCTTTTAATCAGTTCTTTTGTTTTACCTCTGGCCCACAGGTCTGCCCGAAGGATGTCGTCAACATGGGATGCCGGCCCATTCGTGTGAGAGGAGACGACATCTTCGATCAACCCGGGAATATCAGGGAATCGTATCCTTCCGTTCAAAAAGGCATCTACTGCAATCTCATTCGCTGCATTAAGTGCCGCTGTCATAGTGCCCCCGGCCTTTAATGCCGTATAGGCAAGGTTGAGGCAGGGGAACCTTTCATGGTCAGGCTTCATAAAGGTCAGCTTTTCAATCTCAAGGAGGTTAAGAGACGGCAGGGAGACCGGAAGCCTTTCAGGATAAGAAAGGGCATAGGATATAGGTATCCTCATGTCCGGTATCCCCATCTGTGCCATGACAGAGCCGTCTATATACTCCACCATAGAATGTATTATGCTCTGCGGGTGGATCTGGACGTCTATCCTGTCTGGAGGAATATCAAAGAGCCACCTGGCTTCGATTACCTCAAGCCCTTTATTCATAAGGGATGCGGAATCAACGGTGACCTTTTTACCCATCTGCCAGTTTGGATGGTTTAGGGCGTCGCCGGGAGTTACTTCCCTAAGTTTTTCCATCGGATAGTTCAGAAAGGGGCCGCCTGATGCTGTGAGGATAAGCCTCTTTATCTCACTCCTGTTGTGACCTGCGATTGACTGGAATATGGCTGAATGCTCACTGTCCACAGGAAGGATGGCTACACCGGACTCCCTTGCCTCTCTCATGACAAGCTCCCCTGCCATGACGAGGGTCTCCTTGTTTGACAGGGCGATCTCTTTCCCTGCCTTTATCGCAGCAACTGTAGGAACCAGCCCGGCAGCCCCAACTATGGCAGATACAACCATCTCTGCCTCAGGGGCCGTTGCAACTATTATGGCGCCCTCTATGCCGTGAAACACCTTGCAACCCATCCCATTTAAGGAAAGGGCCGGAGCCTCCTCGGAGACGGAGACATACTTTGGCCTGAACCTTTCTATCTGCTGTTTCAGAAGGTCTATGTTCCCTCCGGCGGCAAGACCTACTACCTGAAACTTGTCAGGGAATCTTGACACAATGTCAAGGGTGCTTACGCCGATGGAGCCCGTGGAGCCGAGGATAGAGATGCGTTTCAATTGGAACCTTTCCAGGATCAGAACTTTAAAAAAACAGCCCTCTAAAATAATTGAGGGATGTGAAAAGTTAGCACAACAGAAGGCTCTTTTCAAGAAGAGTTTTGAAACCGATGACCACAGGGCAATACCAATCCATAGTTCAATTTTTATAGCTTTTACATATTTGACATATTGAATACCTTCAAACAACATAGCACGCTTACAACTTTCCAGCAAGATATTGGTTTTAAAAATGCGTCCTGTTTCCCCCTTCATTGCTCAGCTTCGCCTACCTGAAAACCTATTGACATGTTAATTGTAAAACCATAGACTGGCAGCTGTCGGATTATGCGATACCGAAGACTATTTAAAGGAGTTTAAGATGGATCTATGTCCCTGCGGTTCTAATATAGCCTATGCTGAATGCTGTCGGCCTTTGATAAAGGGGGAGCGGCCCGCTGTAACGCCTGAACAACTTATGCGATCACGGTACAGCGCATACGTTAAAAAAGAGATCGGTTATATCCTTACCTCCCTCCACCCCGATTATCGGTCGGACTATGACGAAAAAAGCACCCGCGAGTGGGCAGAAAGCGCAGAGTGGCTGACCTTTAATATCCTGGACACGAAGAACGGCGGACCCGAAGACCAGGAGGGGCAGGTCGAATTTGTAGCGACCTTTATCGAAAAGGGGATAAAAAGAGAACACCATGAACTGTCATCGTTCAAGAAGGACGACGGGACCTGGTACTTTACCACAGGGAAAACACAATCAGTAAAACCTGTTGTCAGGGCAATGCCCAAAATCGGACGCAACGATCCCTGCGGCTGCGGCAGTGGAAAGAAATTCAAGAAATGCTGCGGCAAATGACCCGGCTGGTATGGGCCAGGAATAGCGGCTTAGATGGTTTTTATGCTGTCTCGAACTGTTTTTTAAAGACTTGCCCCACTGTAACCTTGTTTTTTTAGCGATACACTCTTTTCCTACTTTTACAACGTTCTTAAATAATTCACAATAGCCCCGATCTCTTTTGGATTGCACTGTTTTGTTGGCGGACAACGGTGGCTTGCCTTTTGCAATATCTCATCAACAGACTGGTTTTTGCCGATGCCTTTAAAAGAAGGCCCCATTCCACCCTCGCCTTCCTTGCCGTGACAGGTATAGCACTTGAATTTTTCTCCAAGATAAAGCTCCCTGCCTTTTGCCGCATTGTCTTTATCTTCGGCAAAAACCGCCGCGGATAAAATAAAAACAGATATTACAAAAATGCCCCGTGCTGTTAACGATTTCATTGCTGCCTCCATAAATTATTTCCACAAACGTACCACGTATATTGAAATTGTCAAGCATCATAAAGAAGCACCCAAAACAGAAGTTTAGTGCGTCCCGTATATCATCTGGAGCGTTGGGAAGTTTCTTTTTGAAAACCCTCTCTCCAGGCAATAGGTGATAAGGTAAAGAGTGAAATCTCTGCGTCTCAGCGGTGAAAACTCCCTTGCAGTTATGTAAATTTTGAAGTAGCATCCGTGCATTATGGACATAAAACAACTCGAGATATTTACCAAGATAGTAGAGCTTAAGAGCTTTTCCAAGGCCGCTGAGGCGGTATACCTTACCCAGCCTACAGTAAGCGGTCATATCCAGTCCCTTGAGGAAGAGCTTGGTCAAAGGCTCCTGGACAGGCTTGGAAGGGAGGTTGTTCCTACCAAGGCTGGTAAGGTCTTATACGAATATGCGAAGAAGATGGTTGCACTCAGGGATGAGGCGGGACAGGCGCTTGATCAGCTTATGGGACGAATGAAGGGGGAGATAGTGATAGGCGGGAGCACCATCCCTGGTGAATACCTGTTGCCTGCGATAATAGGTGGGTTTCGGGAGAAATACCCTGAGATAACAGTGGTTCTAAAGATTGGGGATACGGCTGATATCGTGAACAGGGTTTTGACCGGGGAGTGCGAGGTCGGCATAGTTGGCTCTAGGGTTGAGGACAGCAGGCTGGAGTACAGCGAATTTGTGAAAGACGAGCTGATTATTATAGCCGCTTCCAACTATCCACTGGCCAGGAAAGATGGAATCACTGCGTCGGCGCTTGCTTCTATCCCATTCGTTATGAGGGAGCGTGGATCAGGGTCCAGGATGACGATTGAGAAGAGGCTTTCTGAGATAGGGATCGATCCCTCTGAGATCAATATAGTGGCTGAGATGGGGAGTACAGAGGCGGTAAAGCAGGCGGTGAAGGCCGGCCTCGGTGTATCTATAGTCTCATCTATCGCTGTGGCTGAAGACCTGCGTCACAACTCCTTGAAGGTTATCCCATTTAAGGGAAAGAGGTTCCTGAGGAGTTTTTACGTCTCAACCCACAACGGAAGGACCATGTCTCCGATAGGACAGGCCTTTCTTGATTTTTTAAAAAAAGACTAACTCAGTCACGCTCTCTATATGATATGTCTGGGGGAACATGTCGAAAGGTCTTGATGACCTTGCGGCGTAACCCATTGTCTGAAAGCGACCCAAGTCCCTCGCCAGTGTGGATGGGTTGCATGAGACGTAAATGATTTTTTTAGGTTTAAAGGAAACAATCCCTTCAATCACCTCCTTAGAACACCCGTCTCTTGGCGGATCAATGAGTACTAAATCAAACCTTTGAGTTTTGAGTTTTGAGTTTTGAATTTCTTTTAACCCCTTCTCTGCCGTTGCCTGAATGAAGGTTGCATTCTTGATATTGTTTATCCTTGCATTTTCTAATGCATCGGAGACAGATGACTTGCCGACCTCTATCCCAATGACCTTTCCGGCTCGACCTGCAATAGGGATAGTGAAGTTTCCTCCTCCTGAGTAAAGTTCAAGGACGGTTTTATCTCCCTTTAAATCCGCCAGGGAAAGGATGTAATCCTTCATGTTAAGGTTCTGCTGATAGTTAACCTGGGAGAAGCTTCCCTCAGAGGCGCGAAATCGGAACTCTCCCTCCTGAGAAAAGAGGTACGAAGAGCCTGATATCTTTTCCTCCTTGCCTGTATGAACAATGAGGCCAGTGATCTCAGGTACCGAGTTGGTCAATCTTCTGAAAAAACTATTAAAGTCAAGATCTGATCTCTGACTTAAATAGATACTGACAATACCATTGCCGTCAGATGGGGAGACGTTTATATCCACCCTCGCAATGGAAGAAGGGGAGGGCGGCCATACATCCCGCAGGCCTTTCAGAATCCGGTTTATAAGGGGATGGGCCAGAGGGCATTCGGGAATCTCCACCAGTTCGTGGCTCTCCCTTTTGTAAAAGCCGATCTTGTTTTCCAATACCTTGAACTGTACCCTGCTCCTGTAATTGAACTCCATAGGTGAAGGCTGAGCAGGCAGAACGATGGAAGGGTCTATCTTTCCGATCCTCTTTAGTGTGTCTTTAAATATCCCTTCCTTTGCCTTTAACTGTTCTTTGTATGGAATATGCAGCCATTGACACCCGCCACAGATGGAATGGAGAGGACAGGGCGGCTCTTCCCTGAGAGGTGATGCAGAAATGAATTCAACAATATCACCCTCTGCAAATCCTTTGGCGTCCTTAGTTATCCTGACCTTGATATCATCTCCAGGAGCGGAGTAAGGGACGAATACCACCTTACCTGAAATCCTCCCTACACCGCTTCCCCCAAATGAAAGAGAGTCAATTTTTACTGAAACATCCATATATCGCAGGATACAGGATAGGAGGCGTTGTATGCAAGTATAGAATGGTCTAACAGGTAATAAAAATATTGACAATGTCCGGCTTACATGGTAAAAAAAACAATGTTTGAAAGCAATGCTGGAGAGGGAGGGTTTCAGGACCTTTGGAGTAAACTCCTCTCTATGTTTAATACCGGCAAAGAAGAGGTTGTAAGGTCTTCAAAGGTCAGCAAGGTGAGACTTGATTTATCCTCCCTGAAGAAAGATAGAGAACGGGTCTTTGAAAGGCTTGGAGAAGAGGTATATAAAAAGCACAAAGAGAAGGGCATCTCAATTCCCGGCCTTGCCCCCTTTTTTACCGAGATTGAGATGATAGATAATAATCTGTCCTCAAAAGGGCGCGAACTGAAAGAGCTTAAAGGGGAAGCAGTAAGTGTTCCCTCAGTTACTGAAACCGGAACTGAGTTTAACAAGAGGCCGAGGAAGAGGTATCATAGACCGAATATCATATCTTCCGAGGCTAGGCAGGACGTGAAGTAGAGAGTAGTAGACATGGGGCTGTAGCGCAGCTGGGAGCGCGTCTGACTGGCAGTCAGGAGGTCACGGGTTCGATCCCCGTCAGCTCCACCAAATATGACAAGGGGTTAGGCAACAGGCTTAACCCCTTTTTTATTCTGTCTATGGTCTATCTTTTTTGGCCTGTCTGGATTACTCTCCCAGTATCCTTTCCGCCTCTTCTCTGTAAGCATCCATTATATAAGGGATCCCTGATATCTTTGAAGCCTCCTCCGTCAGGGCCATAAGGTCCCTGCGGGAGATGGTCGATAATCTGAAATTGCGGCTCCCGGCCATCAGCTGCTGCAACCCTACTCTTAACTTCTGACACATTGTATAGACGCCTATGGCGCCGAGAGGTATCTGGTTTATTTCGTTTCCATATTTCCCTTTGAGTTCCTCATAGCAGACAAAGATATCCTCCTTCTTGGTACCGTATTTTGATACCGTCTTAGGCAGGGTCCCTTCACTCAACCACTTTCCGATATTCTTTCCTACCATGGCAGGTATCATCAACGCCCTTCCCATGCAGACCGCCTTTACGTAAGGACTTCCCATGGCCATTGCCTTGAACACTCCGTCCTCGGAAGAAAAGCCCCCGCCTATGGCAATGTCAGGGACCTTTAAACCCCTCTTCGCCAGTTTTTCACAAAACTGATATACGAGGGACTCTATATAGAAGGTAGGTATCCCCCACTCGTTCATCATTGGCCAGGGACTCATACCTGTGCCACCCGGTGCACCGTCAATAGTTATCAGGTCCAGCTTCGCTTCCGTCCCATAACGCAAGGCCATGGCCAAATCCATCTGGGAATATGCCCCGGTCTTTAGCCTGATCCTTTTGAACCCAAGGCTGCGCAGGCGCTCCACTTCCTTTAAAAAGCCATCCCTTTCCACAAATCCCATACGGGAGTGCCTTTCAAACTCCCTGATAGCTCCGGCCTTGTACGCCTCCTGGATTTCCTTGTTGTTCGGATCAGGGATGACTATATACCCTCTCTTTTTAAGGTCAACGGCAACCTCTATCGCCTTGACCTTTACCTCGCCGCCGATGCACTTGGCCCCCTGTCCCCATTTAAGCTCAATGGTCTCAAGGTCGTGCCTCTCCCGAAGATACTCCGCAACCCCCAGCCTTGTATCCTCCACATTCAACTGGACGGCAATCTCACCGAAACCTTCATGAAACTTCCTGTACGTCTCTATCCTGCGGTCCATCTCAGGGGACCTCCTGACCTTGCAGTTGTCGTCCAGTTCAAGACCGGGATCAACGCCGCAGACGTTTTCTCCGACCACAACAGTAATCCCTGAGATAGCCGCGCCAACAGCGATATGCTCCCAGTTCCTCCTCGCTATCTCAGTAGAGCCCAATGCGCCGGTAAATATAGGGAGCTTCATCCTGACCTTGTTTTCGAAGCCGTACTCCGTCTCAGTATCAACCCTGGAGAAGATTGCCGTATCAGGTCCGGCTACAACCCCTTCCGGCAATCCCTTGGCGCCGGAGGCATATCCCTGGATGTTAAGATGGGAATAGTCGACCGGATAGTTTTTATCAGCGCCGGCAGTTATTTCGCCAAACGGCTTGGGATACAGCATCTCACGCCCCCGGAAAGAGGACTGGAATGCCTCGCACCCGCCCGTGCATCCGTCAAGGCACGCCACGCATATCCCCGACATAGGGACAACGTCCTTTATTCGGTTGAAGCTGCCGGTTGCGTCACTGGCATTGGGTTGTCTAAGGTTTGCCATAATCACCTCTCATTTGCAGACTTATGCTAATTTTATATGATAATTACCTATGCAAATCAAGATATTATTGAAACTATGAATCTAAAATTCTGCTTTACAAAAAGACATAATGGGTCTAAGTTTTAGATTAACGTATGGATGTACCAATGACTGCTGTCACAGATGAAGCAATAGGGGTTGCAAGAAAATTCCTGGAGATGGGTCTCAGCCGCAGGACTGCATCTTGAAAGAGCCATCCTGTTCGGCTCTTACGCAAAGGGGACTTCCGGCAAATGGAGCGACATTGATATTGCCCTTGTTTCAAAGGACTTTACAGGAGTCGGTTTTTTCGACAGAAAAAAGGTCAATCCCTTCGTGATCAAGGCTGATTCACGTGTCGAGCCGCATCCGTTCAGGCCGGAAGATTTTACGGAGGATAATCCCTTTGTAAAAGAGATTCTGAGGCAGGGGATAGAGAGAGGATAAACAATGCTATACTTGTTGATCTCCAACGGAGTAAATGGCGACCCTTGAACCGAAGAAACCTCTTTTTGCTCTATTATCCCCTCGCCCCTTTGGGGAGAGGGTCAGGGTGAAGAGAAAATTGATTTATCTTCCTCTTTGGGGTAAGAGCACCCAAGGGTATAAAGGGGCCAGGGAGCGTTAAGGGCGGGAATACTATGGGCAACGAATCAGGTATGGATGCCCCGTGACTCCTCCAGTTTTTCTCTCGGAAGTTGTTTCTTTTACAGCACTCAACTTTAATAGGATTTGATAATGGATAGTCCCTACAATCTGTCAATAGAGATAAAGAACTATAAATGTTTCGGAGAGGATCCGCAGGGATTCTATCACCTACGCCCCATTAATCTAATCATAGGCCGCAACAACACTGGAAAGTCCACACTTTTAGAAATGGTTGAACGCACCGTAATGGAAAATGCGAATTTTCAAGAAGCCCAGTGGCACAAGAA
>JAENJC010000159.1 GCA_016844545.1 Deltaproteobacteria bacterium
TCGTTGATGATGTTGTAAAGTTTGTTCAGAAAGAGATACGGCGTGGAAAGACCTATGATGCGATCATTCTTGACCCCCCATCCTTTCGCCGCGGCGCCAATGGGGAGATATGGAAGATAGAAGACGATCTTCTGAAGTTTCTGCTCGACTGCCGGAAGCTCTTAACTGAGAAACCACTTTTTATCCATCTGAGTTGCCACTCCCCTGGTTTTACTCCCCTTGTATTACAGAACCTTTTGGCAGAAATGTTGAATGATAAGTATGGGGTTTTATCCAATGGGGAGATGGTGATTCCAGAGATATCAGGAAGGCTTCTTCCAAGCGGGGCATATGCCAGGTGGTCTTCTGAATGATAGAGACAATAACAAGTGCAAAGAACCCAAAGGTCAGAGGTGCCACGAATCTGATGGACCGGCGCCAAAGGGACCAGACTGGATTAATGCTGGTCGAAGGTGTCAAGGAGCTGGCTCTCGCGATAAAGGGCGGCGTCAGTATAAACAGGCTCTTTTATTGTGAGGATCTCTTAAAAGGACCTGAAGAGGATATAATACTGAAGGCGGCAGCGGCACAGAGTGCAGAACTGATTCCGGTAAGCACATACGTCTTTGAGAAGATGGCATACAGGGAAGACTCTTTTGGCCTTATTGCGGTAGCAAAACAGCCGATCAAAACCTTAAACGACATTCCTCTGAAAAAGTCTCCACTTGTTATAGTTGTTGAGGGTGTTGAAAAGCCGGGGAACCTTGGGGCCATTCTCCGTTCAGCAGATGCGGCAGGAGTTGACTGCATCATTGTATGCGGCAAAAGCACCGATATCTATAATCCCAATGTTGTAAGGGCCAGCATAGGAACAGTATTTACTGTCCCCGTGGTTAAGACCACAGTTTCCGAGTCCATTAACTGGCTGAGAGAAAAGGGGATAAAGACGATTGCCACTTCACCCCATGCAGAACTGGAGTATTTCGATGCCGACCTGGGTGGACCTTGCGCTATAGTTATGGGTAGTGAGCATGAAGGACTAAGCGATACTTGGCTGAATGAAGCAGATATCCGTGTTAGCATACCTATGAAGGGGGAAGCAGACTCCCTAAACCTGGCCATGTCAACGACCATCATGCTTTACGAGGCTATTCGACAGCGCAGGGAGCAGGGGAATAATAAACCTGTTGCACTCATTTCAGGTTCTGATAAGATTAACCGCACCTGAGAAATACACGGAGGTTTTGTTATGAAGAATAAGATAGGCGCAATATCACTGTTTCTAATAATACTCTGCTCTTTTATGATTGGCGCAAATGCCGATGCTGCGCCACTTGGGAAACGCATAGTACTCGAAAATGGCATGGTCCTCTTGCTTTCCGAAAGGCATACCATACCATCAGTAACCATAAACATGCTGATAAAGGCGGGACAGGTTTCGGAACCATCTGATAAGGCCGGTCTTGCCCACATTACAGCCGGATTATTGACAGAAGGTACAAAGAAAAGGAATTCTTCTCAGATAGCGGAAGAGATAGAGTTTGTGGGAGGAGGTATAGGCGCCTCCGGTGGAGACGACTCTGCATCGGTTAATCTGACTATTTTAAAGAAAGACCTGGACCTGGGGCTCGATATCCTCTCCGATATACTTCTTAATCCAGTATTTTCAGAGGAAGAGATAATGAGGAAGGTCAAGGAGACGAAGGCATCCATTGAAAAAGAGAAGGAGAACCCCTCTGCCGTGGCAGGAAAGGAGTTTGCCAAGACCGTTTTTGGAGATCATCCTTACGGCAGACCTACTGAAGGCTTGCCGGAAACTCTAGACAGGATTGTTAGGGACGATATAGTAAAGTTCCATGCGGCCTACTACATCCCTAATAACACCATAATGGCAGTGGTTGGGGATGTTACGGAAAAAGAGATAGTCTCGAAACTGAACAGATACCTGAAGGATTGGAAGAAAAGAGAGGCCATAAATCCAATCTTTCCATCCGTAAAATCTCTAAGCCAGAAGATAGTAAAGCCCATAGATAAGAAGATAACCCAGGCCAACATTGTGCTTGGCCATATTGGGATAGAGCGTGAAAACCCCGACTACTATGCCGCCTATGTGATGAACTATATCCTGGGAGGAGGCGGCTTCACGTCCAGACTTATGGACAACATCAGGGACAATAAGGGTCTTGCCTATGATGTCCACAGCTATTTTGCACCAATGAAATACTCTGGTTACTTTAATGTCGGTGTTCAGACAAAAAACGAATCCGCTAAAGTGGCCATTGAAGAGGTCTTAAAGGAGATGGAGAGGATAAGGAAGGAGCCTGTGACAGACAAGGAACTTGAGGATGCAAAGGCATATCTGACCGGAAGTTTCCCGCTTAAGCTTGATACAAACAAAAAGATCGCCGGGATGTTGACAGCCATTGAATTCTTCAACCTCGGTCTAGATTACCCCGACAGGTATCCTAAGATGATAAATTCCCTTACAAAGGACGACATTCTGAGGGTTGCCCGAAAGTACCTGAATCCGGATAATTACATCATGGTAGTAGTGGGGGATTTGGAAAAGGCGGGGATAAGGTAGCCTAAGCAGACCGGTTTATGACCTTTATTATCTCATCCGCCATCTCCTCAGCGGTCATTGCCTTATCATCCACATCGTAGCCACTATTTATCATCATGGATTTCAATTTTAGAAGCGGCGGGAGCTCCATGCCAAGGCCGCTAAGTAAAGGTTCCTGGTGATGGAGTTTTGTCGGCTCACCCTCCCATACAATACTTCCCCTGTCCATGATAAATATGGTCCGGGCCACGATGAACTCGCTGAGGTCATGGGATATATGTATAATCCCGACACCATTCTCCCTGTTTATCCTTTTTACGGCGTCAAGAACGACAACCCTTCCCTGAGGGTCTATCATCGATGCCCCCTCATCAATAATGAGGTATCTCGGCTGCATGGCCATTATTCCAGCAATGACCAGCATCTGCTGCTGTCCGGCAGAGAGATGATGGGCAGGGATATCCCTTGATTCCCACAGATCTCCCCATTTAAGTGCCTCCTCCGTCCTCTTTGCTATTTCCTGAGAAGGCAGATTCATATTCTCAAGGCCGAATGCGACATCCTCTTCTATTGATGACGAGACAAGCTGGTTCTCAGGGCTGGAAAGGACGAGGCCTATGTCGCTTGACACCTTACCTTTGGGCCTGACCTCTCTGTTAATATAGACCCTCCCTTCTGACGGGTCTTGTATCCCTTTTATAATCCTTGCAAGGCAGCTTTTTCCGGAGCCGTTGGGTCCGGCAATTCCAATATATCCGCCTTCAGGAATGGAAATGTTGATATTTTTGAGGATGTTGGAGAGGGAAACATTTTCGAGGGTTATCATAAAATATATAGGCCAATAGGCAAAAGGTCAAGAGGCTAATAGATGAACCATTTACCTTCATTTACCTTTCAGGGCTTGTTTAATCACTTCGTCTACAGTCTTGACGAATATGAACTGCATCTGCTGGCGTACGTAATCCGGGATGTCATCCAGATTCACCTCGTTCCTTTTGGGCAGTATAACGGTTTTGACCCCTGCCCGCCTAGCAGCCAGCACCTTTTCCTTCACCCCGCCTATCGGCAGGACCCTCCCGCTGAGGGTTATCTCTCCTGTCATAGCCATGTCCCTTCTGGCAGGCCTGTCTGTAAGGAGCGATGCAATGGCTGTTGCAATAGTTATCCCAGCCGATGGGCCATCCTTAGGGATTGCGCCTGCCGGCACATGGATGTGTATATCGTATTTGTTGAAGAAGTCCTCGGATATATGGTAGTCCGTGGCATGGGTGCGCATGTAGCTCATTGCTGCCTGGGCTGATTCCTTCATTAC
>JAENJC010000160.1 GCA_016844545.1 Deltaproteobacteria bacterium
ATCCGACCTTCTCAGAGATTTTGACGCCATCTGCCTTTCTGGCGGCTCCATGAAGCAAAGGGACCTTCCCGTTCCAGGAAGGGAGCTTAAGGGTATTCACTTTGCAATGGAGTTCCTGATACAGCAGAACAGGAAGAATGCGGGAGTCAACTTCTCAGAAGACCAGGATATAACCACAAAGGGAAAGAAGGTGATAATCCTTGGGGGCGGTGATACGGGAGCCGACTGCGTTGGTACAGCAGTGAGACAGGGCGCTGCTTCTATCCACCAGTACGAGCTTCTGCCTAAGCCTGCGGAAAATAGAGAGGCTGATAATCCGTGGCCCCAGTGGCCGAGGATACTGAGGAGCTCTTCTTCTCACGAAGAAGGCGGGACCAGGGATTACTGCATACAGACAAAGTCGTTTAGTGGGAAAGACGGAAAGGTCACGAAGCTCCACGCAATCCGGGTTGAGTGGGCGAAGGATGAAAAGGGCGGCATGCAGATGAAGGAGATCCCTGGGAGCGAGTTTGAGCAGAGTGCAGATATTGTGCTCCTGGCAATGGGATTTATAAACCCTGTTCACGAAGGGCTTCTCGATGACCTTGGCGTAAATTACGATGCCAGAGGGAATGTGGCTGTAAATAAAGAGATGCAGACAAGCATTGATAAGGTATTTTCGGCTGGAGACATGTCAAGGGGACAGTCCCTCGTTGTATGGGCCATAATGGACGGACGTACTGCTGCAAAAGGGATAGACAAGTTCCTGATAGGAAAGACTGAGATATTATAGAAGGGTCTTAGACAGTATGATAAGATCTGGGAAGGCCTTTTTAGGTAGCCCTCCCAGACCCCGTCTTGCTTATTTTCCGCTTAATCCGAAGGTCTCTTAAATCTCAGGGCCTTCATCCTTTTCTTCCGTGCCTCTCTCTGTTTCCGCTTCTTTTTCTCAGAAGGTTTTTCATAGAAGCTTCTCGTTTTGAGGTCTCTGAAAAGGCCGTCGTTCTGAAGCTTGCGCTTTCAGCATCTTTATCGCTTTTTCTACATCGTTTCCGTATACTTTAATATCCAAGGTGATTTATCTCCTTCCCGATCCGCTGCCACCGCCAAAGCCGCCCCTATCGCCGCCTCCACCATAGCCGCCCTTACCGCCTCCACCACCATAGCCGCCCTTGCTTCCGCCAAAGCCGCCACGTTTTTCTCTTGGTTCCTGAGGCTTTGCCTCAGCAACGGATAGCGACCTATCCATAAAAGCTGTGCCGTTCAGGGTCTCTATTGCCTTCTTTGCGGCTTCTTCCGTTGCCATTTCAACAAAACCAAAACCTTTAGCCTGCCCTGTTCGCGCATCGGTTATTATATTAACAGATGCAACCTCTCCAACCCCTGCAAAGAGCCCTTTAATATCCTCTTCTGTTGCCTTGAACGACATATTGCCCACATAAAGCTTCTTCCCCATCGTACCCTCCTATTTTTTTGCCAAAAAAAAACCTCAGAGCTTTCAAAGTCTCTGAGATTCTGAACTTTAAAAGTATGCTTTATTTAGGCTGTCCGAAAGATTACTATACATATCCCCAATTGTCAATTAAATAAATCACTCAGCTCTTAAAAACCATCTAATACTAATTGGCTATCAAACAATAAAATCGCCTGCATAACACCAAGTAAGCTTTCAATAACAGATAAGTTTAGTGTTTGAAAGCAACTTGGTTTAAATTTCTATCACCCTGAGTATCCCTTGCAACAGGTCTACAGGTTTAGGCGGACAACCTGGGATGAATGCATTTACAGGTATTACCTCTCCTATTCCGCCTAGCGATGCATAACTTTTGCCGAAAATACCGCCGTTGAACCCGCAATCACCGACAGCAACGACAAGCTTTGGAGGAGGGGTGGCCTCGTATGTCCTTTTCAGGGCTATCTCCATGTTTCTTGATACAGGCCCGGTTACAAGGAGCATATCTGCAAACCTTGGGGATGCGGTAAAGTGAATGCCGAAGCGTTCGCAGTTGTAAATAGGGTTATTCAAGGCGTGTATCTCCAGTTCGCATCCGTTGCATGAACCGGCATCAACGGCCCTGATATTAAGGCTTCGATGGAAGCGCTTTCGGATTGTTTCCTCCAGTCTCTGCCCGACGATCTCTATCCCTGCCTCAACCTCTATGGGAAGCGGCTCGGTGACGATTCCTGTCCTGAATATCTGGTGAAGAATTCTTAACATAAAAACCTCGATAATAGACACATATTTCCGAAAGTAGGCGCTTCCAAGCGACACTGATTTTATCATGTTTTACACTGATGAACTCTGTGTTGTCTGTGTAAACCATATCTTTATCTGTGAAAATCAGTGTCAAAAGATGGTTTTAAAAGCATTTTAGGAAAGAACTCAATGATCATTCTTTACAAATCATGCCCTGAATAAGACTGGTTGAAGCTTTTGTTGCAGAGCGGGAAGTCCGGGACTATGTTGCCGTGTATCGCCTGCTCAACGGCTATCCAGCATACGCTGGATGGGTCCCTCACCATGCACCTGTTTATCTCCCCCTTTGGCCCTGATTGGACCCAGTATACAATTTCCCCCCTCCAACCTTCAACTGTTGAAAAACCGGAGACATCCGGCGACGGAGTCTTGAAACTGGTCTTTACTTCCCCTAATGGTAATGTCCTCAACATCTCCCTTATTAAGTTCACAGAATCTCTTATCTCCTCTATCCTTACCCATGCCCTTGCATGCACATCCCCTGAGTTAAGAACCGTCATCTTCGTGACTATGCGGTCATATGGTGGAAAGGCGCTCTGGATGCGGCAGTCGAGCCTCTGGCCGCTGGCCCTGGCCACAAATCCCACAACTCCAAGGTCTTTTGCCATCTCTGGCTTAAGTATCCCGGCGTCCCTAACCCTATCTTCAAGGGAAGGGCTTTCGTCGTATATGATGACGAGCCTCTCGAACTCCTTCTCAAAGCGGTCCAGCTCAGAATATATCTCATTTATTCCGTCAGCGTTTATATTAACCGCCACTCCTCCTAAAACGACCCTGTCCATCATGAACCTATGACCGAAAAAATTTAGATTTGTGCGGAGGAAACCCTCCTTGAGCCTCATGAACTGGTAATAAAGGAATGCAAAGGAAGCGTCGTTGGAAATGGCCCCTATGTCGCCAATGTGGTTTGCTATCCTTTCCCTCTCAAGCATCAGGGCACGGAGCCAGAGCCCTCTTTCTGGTACATTGAAACTTGTCATGGCCTCAATTGCCCTGCAGTACGCAAGGGCATGGGCAACAGTGGTGTCTCCGGAGACACGGCCTGCAAGCCTTGCCCCTTCATCCCATGAAAGGGCCTCAAACCTCTTCTCAATCCCCTTATGGACATATCCGAGCCTTTCCTCAAGGTTAAGGACATCCTCTCCAACTGCCTGGAATCTAAAATGTCCAGGCTCTATTATTCCGGCATGGACGGGGCCAACAGCTATCTCATGGACACCTTCACCTTCCGCCCTGATCCATTGGTATTCCCCATGAACCCTCGGCATGGGGCATGATGGGTCAAAGTCCTTCCTTAAGGGATACGCATCCTCTGGCCAGTCCTCGTGCTTTATCCAGGGCCGCTGGTCCGGGTGACCAACAGGGATAACCCCCATGAGGCTCTTCATCTGCCTCTCAAAACGCCAGGCTGAAACGAACTTCTTTGTAAGGCTTGGAAATGTCGGGTCTTCGAGAGGGGCATAGGCCCTGACTATCAGATATTCGGTATCCTTGTTGTAACACGTGTATATCCCAAACCCTTTTCCAAAATTCCTCTCATCCGTTGCCCACTCGGCAACAAGGCGGGCATCGGCCTTCTTCAACGCCCTTGCGGCATCTATAAACCTGTCGCGGGGGACGGTGAAAGAAGTAATGGATTTTGGATATTGTCCTTCATCCATTACTTCATGCGATGCAAGCAGCGAGATTATAGCATCTTCCAGTTTATTCATTTCAACAACTCCACCGCCATGTGAAACCATCGGGAAAGAAAATCAGGCATATAGAGGCCTATTACAAGTACCAAAACCATGTGTAAAATAACTGGAACATGAGATGCCTTAAGTGGGTGCTGCCAGGAAGGGATATGGCCGGACACCATCGGCTGCACCCGTCTCAGCAGGGCTGCAAAGGCCACCCCAAGGCCAAGTAGAAGGAACGGTGTCATAAGCGGAGCGTCCTTCATCGTGGCTGTAAGTATAAGGAATTCGCTCGTGAAAACACCGAAAGGTGGCATCCCCACTATGGCCAGGACGCCGAGCATAAGGCCCCATCCAACAAGTGGGTTCCCCCTTATGAGCCCTCTTATCTTGCTCATCTCCTGCGTATCATGCATCTGGGAGGCATGTCCCACTGTGAAGAATATGTAAGACTTTGTCAGGCTGTGGACGAGCAGATGGAGGAGCGCCCCGAATGTGGCGATGGGGCCTCCAAGTCCGAATGCGAAGGTGGCTATACCCATGTGCTCGATGGACGAATAGGAGAACATCCTCTTTATGTCCAAACCCCATCATGATGTTCCCTGCCAGGTGAGTCTTCAAAGAGCCGTCCACTATAACCTTGCACCTGACCAGGGCGTAGAGGGCAATATTTAAGAGAAGGCCTGATAGTACCGCGGATATGGGTGTAGGCCCTTCGGCGTGGGCATCAGGGAGCCAGTTGTGAAGGGGAACAAGTCCGACCTTTGTCCCGTACCCGACCATAAGGAAGACAAAGGCGAGCCTCAGCACCGTGGGCTCGAGTTGACCGCTTACCTGACTCAGGTTCGTCCATAGGAGGGCATCCCCTCCCTCGCCAAGGACCTTCTCGGCAGCGAAGTAGAGGAGTACCGTGCCGAAGAGGGCCAAGGCTATGCCCACACCACAGAGGATGAAATACTTCCATGCAGCCTCTATGGCGGAAGGAGTCCTGTAAAGGGAGACAAGCAGCACGGTGGAGAGTGTTGCAAGCTCCATAGCTATCCATAGGACTCCCACGTTGTTTGTCAGGAGGCAGAGGAACATGGCAAATATGAAGAGCTGAAACATGGCATGGTAAAACCTCATCCCCCAGTGCCCCACCCTGCCGTGCTCCCTTTCGCGCCTCATATAAGGCCTGCTGAATATGGCGGTGGTCATGGAGACAAAGGAGGTAAGAACAACGAGGTATACGTTAAGGGCGTCTATTAAGAAGAACTTCCCGCCGGCAACAAATGGTCCGTCCTGGTGAACCTGAAGGGCCAGGACAATGCTCGCAACAAAGGTGGCAAAGGAACAGACGATGTTTATCTCAGGGGCAAACTTCCTGTCGCCCACAAAGGCCAGAATCAGCGCCCCTATAAAGGATATTCCAAGGAGGGTAAGGATCGTCATTTAATCCTCCTCCTTGAGCCGTGCCATCTGCTCCACGTCAAGCGAGTCAAAGGCGGTATTGATATGGAAAAAGAATATGCCGAATATGAATGCCGCAATAAGGATGTCGAGGCCAACCCCAAGCTCAACGACAAGCGGCATCCCGTAGGTGGCGCTGGTTGCGGCAAAAAAAAGCCCGTTTTCCATGGAGAGGAAGCCGATGATCTGGGCCACAGCATGCCTCCTAGTTATCATCATGAGGAGCCCAAGAAGGACTGTGGCCAAAGCAACCGCAATCGTCGATTTCGTCATATGGGTGGATATCTCCCTGATGGGCGCGGTAAGACTGTATGAGAATACCACAAGGGCGATCCCTATGAGCATAGTGGTAGGGACATTTACAACGGTGTCAATCTCCTTACGTATCTTGAGGCGCATGATAAGGACGTGCAGGATATAAGGCAGCACTATGACCTTCAGGACCAGGGTCAGGAGTGATGAGATATAGAGGTGGTGCTTTTCAGCAACAAAACCTACTACGGCAGTGCTAATGGACAGGAATAGTCCCTGCCATGCAAAGAGATGCAGCAGCCCGTAAATTCTCCTCTGGACAAGAAGGCCGAAGGCGGTAAGGAGGATTAGCGCGGCAAGGACGCTGTTAATCTGGGCTGCAAGGCTTGTTGTCATAATACTTATCCCCTACTCCAGCATAAAATATGAAAGCATCCCCAATGTAGCAAACAGGAATGAGCTTCCCAGAAACTCCGGTACCCTGAAGAGCCTCATCTTTGCAAGACCGATCTCTATCATGACAAGACCTATACCTGTGGCAGTCAGCTTTGCTATCAGGGATAAGGCTGCGATATACAAAGCAGGAAAATCATTTGCCGCAGCTATCCCCCAGGGGAAGAATGCCGCTATCCCTAAAGTTGCAAACAGAAAGAGCTTCATCATCCCGGCCCATTCTATTAACGCCAGGTGCCTCCCGGAGTATTCAAGGATCATCCCTTCATGTATCATCGTAAGCTCAAGATGGGTTGCAGGGTTGTCAACGGGTATCCTCCCTGTCTCCGCCAGGGCGATAAGAACAAATGACAGCAGGGCGAAGGCGAGGGAAGGCCTGAGAATAAATTCTCCGTGTGCTATTACCTGGACCATCTGGGAAAGTGAAGTCGATTTGCATACAAGGGAGACTGTGAATATGGCCATTAGCATGGCCGGTTCAGCCATTGATGCAATGGTCTTTTCACGGCTTGACCCCATCCCGCCGAAGGCAGTGCCTATGTCCATCCCTGCGAGGGCCGTGAAAAACCTGGCTATCGTGAACAGGGATATAAGTGCAATAATGTCGGCAGTTGCTGAAAGAGGCAGGTCCACGGATAGTATGGGGATTATCCCCCCCGCCAGAACGGCTGAGCCGAAGACGACATATGGAGTAAACCTGAATATCCATGATGCGTTTTCGGCAAGGACTATGTCCTTATGGAAGAGTTTCATCAGATCCCGGTATGGTTGCAATACTCCTGCAGTCGTTCTCCCCTGAAACCAGCACTTCAGAGTCTTCACCCAACCGGCAAAGACCGGGGCGGCGAAAAGAAGGATGACTATCTGTAAACCCTCCAATATGTGAGGAAAGATTTCACTCATCTCAAGAGCACCAGCAACACTATTATCGTTATAAAAGGATAGATAAGGTACATCTGTATCCGCCCCTGCTGGAGCTTTCCGACCTGCCTGGCAATCCAGAAAGAGGCATCAGCCACAGGCTGGTAAAGCCAGTTCCACATCCTGTCCCTTATCTTAAGGGAGTAATATATCCTCTTCGGGAACGCCTTCTGCCCATGCTCCGCATCCACCTCTATCCGCTCCCTTATATTGAAAAGGAACCCGAATATCCTTCTTATCGGCATAGAAAAGGCGGTTCCGGTATACTGCATCCTCGGCGTGATTTTCTCAAAGCCGCAGCCCCAGAGCGGCACTCTATGTATAGTCGTACCACGGGCATGGAGGATGATGTAAACCAGGGCGACTATAGCTATTATTCCAAGCAATATCACAGGCCCTGAATATGACGCCCGCGTGTACGAGATAGGCGTGAGCCACATCCAGCCGAACTCACCGGCGGAAGCTGCTATCCTCCCGCCAATAAGCCTCTCCGGCACGATGTCCATCCAGTCGATCACGAAAGTTGGGAGAACCCCAAGAAATAAGCACATTGCAGCGGCCAGGACCATCCCTGTCTTCATGAAACCGTCTACCTCATGGATATGGGTGTCGTGGTTGCCTCTCCAGTGCCCAAGGAAAGTAATGCCGAAGGCCTTTACAAAGCATGTGGCCGCCAGGGCGGCAGTCAGAGCAAGTATCGCCGCCCCTAACGGTATCAGGAGCTTCAGAAGGGGGTTTGGCAGGGCCGGAGAAAGCAAAAAGGCCTGGAATGTCAGCCATTCAGAGACGAAGCCGTTAAAAGGAGGCAGCGCCGATATAGATACAGACCCAATCAGGAAGAGGGCCGCTGTCCAAGGCATCCTGTGGATGAGGCCACCCATCCCTTCCATACTCCTCTCATGGGTAGCATGAAGCACAGCCCCTGCCCCCATGAAAAGGAGCCCCTTGAACATCGCATGGTTAAGAGTATGATAAAGCGCTGCTATCAGGGCTAGGGCTGAGAGGGCGGTCATATTGAAAGATGCAAAAACCATCGCCATCCCTGTGCCAATGAGTATGATACCTATGTTTTCCACCGATGAGTAAGCAAGCAGGCGCTTCAAGTCCTGCTGAAGGACAGCGAACAGTATTCCCATGACTGCAGTAATGAGGCCGAATATCAGGATGACCGCCCCCCACCACCATGGGAATACCCTGATAAGGTCGAAGGCCACCCGGATTATCCCGTATATGGCAGTCTTTAGCATCACCCCGCTCATCAGGG